>CALYBM010000085.1 GCA_944412525.1 uncultured Ruminococcus sp.
TATTCAAGAGAGCAAATTGCGTCGGGATATTCTTTTTTCAGAGCCTGAACGGCGTTTGCCGCTATTTGTTTTTTTGTCAAAATAAATCACCTCGTTGCACAATTATTGTATCATAAGTCTTGCGGTATTGCAATTATAGTCAGATATTGTTATAATGTAAAAAATACGGCTTACGCCATACGGACGGTGATTTTGTGTATAAAAATTATATTTTTGACCTTTACGGAACTCTCATTGATATTAACACAGACGAGTGGAGCGACGACTTGTGGAAGAAGATGGCGATTTTATACGGCTACAAGGGAGCGCACTACACCTACAAGGAGCTCAACAGCGAGTACGACAGACTTGTTGAGCTTGAAAAAAAGGCGGTAAAAAAGAAATTTCCCGACTACACGGTTGTTGATATTAAAATAGAAAAAGTTTTCAAAAAACTCTTTACTCAAAAGGGCGTCAGAGTGACAAAAGCACAGGTTGCGTTTGTTGCCGAAGCGTTCCGCTGTTACTCAACAAAGTACATAAAGCTCTACGACGGTGTAATTGACTTGCTCGAAACACTCAAGGCAAAGGGCAAAAAGATTTATCTTTTGTCAAACGCACAGCGTTACTTTACAGAAAATGAGCTGAACATGCTGGGCCTTACACCGTATTTTGACGGAATCTGCATAAGCTCGGACGAGGAGTGCTCAAAACCCGACACAAATTACTTCAAAATTCTTTTCGACCGCTACGGTCTTGAAAAAAGCGAGTCGATTATGATAGGCAACGACTATATTTCAGATATCGGCGGTGCGGCTGATTTCGGCATTGACAGCCTGTATATTCACCAGAGCATTTCTCCCGAAATCAAGGGCGAGCTTCGCAGTACATATTCCGTTATGGACGGCGATGTTTACAAAATCAAAAAATTGACGGTAAAATAATACAGGCATACATCTCACCCTGCAAAGCATAATAAAATAAAGCGAGGTGAGAGCGTGAAAAAGCCAAATGTCAAAAGCAACACGGAAAAACTTAACAAAATTCACGACGACAGCTTAAATACTTTTTCCGCGCAGGACTGCACGGGGCTTATCCCGTCTGCCGTAAAAAACGAGGGAGAGATTGAATCCTACGAGGAGATTTATCCCTACCGTGCGTCAAACGATGCTGTTAACCCACAACAAAATAAAATGCAGTAAAATGTCGGAACATTGCCGAAAGGCTTTGTTCCGATTTTTGTAATTTTGCGTTTTTAAGTTAACTTAATTTTTAACGGGTTACTTACTTTAGGGACACAAAATACTTGAAATATAAAACGATAACTATTATAATATAAATTAATTGTAAATTATAATTTTAGGGTGGTAATATTATGCCGTTTATTAATGTAAAAACCAATGTATCGCTCGATGAAAACAAGAAAACCACAATAAAAAGCCGTGTTTCAAAGGCGATTTCGCTAATCCCCGGCAAGAGCGAAGCGTACCTGATGTGTGCCGTTGAAGACGGCGTTTCAATGATGTTTCAGGGGGACGCTGACAAAAATATCGCTTTTGTGGAGGTCAAAATTTTCGGAAGCTCAACAAAGGAAAACTACGGCAGACTTACCGCGGAAATATGTAATATACTCAGCGAAGAAGCAGGGGTTGACGGAAAAAACTGCTATGTAAAATTTGAAGAAGTTAAGTACTGGGGCATGGACTCCTTTATGTTCTGACGGACAGGAGATATTATATGAAAAGCTATCGCAAGGAACTGTGGTTTAATGTGCCGCAGCGAAGAAAAATAATACGCATTACGGAAGATGTTCAAAAAGCCATTGATGAAAGCTCGGTAAAAGAGGGCTTGGTGCTTGTCAATGCAATGAATATAACCGCATCCGTTTTCATAAACGACGACGAAAGCGGACTGCACAGCGACTACGAACGCTGGCTTGAAAAGCTCGCTCCCGAAAAGCCGTATGATATGTACGCTCACAACGGCTTTGAGGATAATGCGGACGCACACCTCAAGCGTACCGTTATGGGCAGGGAAGTTGTCTGTGCAATCACGGACGGCAGACTTGATTTCGGCACTTGGGAACAGATTTTTTACTATGAGCTTGACGGCAAACGCCGCAAGCATGTGCTTATTAAGATAATCGGAGAATAATTTTAGGAGCATTATTATGAGAATTGTTGTACTTGCAGGCGGACTCAGCACCGAAAGAGATGTTTCAATTTCATCGGGTATCCTTGTCGCCGCTGCGCTTCGCCAAAAAGGCCACGAGGTTGTGCTTTTGGATGTATTTACGGGATACGAGGAAAATATCTGTGATATAGACGCACTTTTTAAACAAAATTACAGCTTTGCCGAAAAGGCAAGCGTCGGCAAGACGGTTTCCGATATAAGCGAAGTAAAGGAAAACCGACTTGATAAATCCCACCGATTTATCGGCGCCAATGTAATCGAGATATGCAGTGAAGCGGACATAACATTCCTTGCGCTTCACGGCGGCGAGGGCGAAAACGGTCAGCTTCAGGCGGCGTTTGATTTGCTCGGCATAAAATACACGGGCACGGGCTATCTCGGCTCCGCCCTTGCCATGAACAAGGGGCTTACAAAGAGCGTTTTTGTTCAGAATAAAATAAAAACACCTTCGGGCGATATTTTTAAAAGCATTTCGGACGCCGAAAGCTGGAGTACTTTTCCCTGCGTTGTAAAGCCGTGTTCGGGCGGTTCAAGCGTGGGAATTGCAAAGGCTGAGAACAAGGAAGAATTCGACGCAGCAGTAAAGGACGCTTTTAAATACGAAAACGAGGTTGTCGTTGAGCAGTTTGTAAAGGGCAGGGAATTTTCCGTCGGACTTTTGGGCGGCAAGGCTCTCGCTCCGATTGAGATTATTCCGAAATCGGGATTTTATGATTACGAGTCAAAATATCAGGCGGGCGCAACGGTTGAAATTTGCCCCGCAGACATTGATGAAAAAACCGACAAATTGCTTCGTTCTTCCGCAACGGCGGCGTATAACGCACTTCATCTCGAAAGCTATGCGAGAATTGATTTTCTGCTTGATGAAAACGGAGAGGCATACTGCCTTGAGGCAAATACTCTGCCCGGTATGACTCCGACAAGTCTTTTGCCGCAGGAGGCGGCTGTGGACGGACTTGATTACGCAGGACTTTGCGAAAAAATAATCGAAATTTCACTTGAAAAATATGAAAATCAGTAAACGCCTGTGAAACGGAGTATATTATATTATGAAAAGCTTTACACTTGAAGAAATCGCGCTTGCCTGCGGCGGAAAGTTTGCGGGCAGTGAGAGTGATAAAAAAACAGAAATAACCTCTGTTGAGCGTGACAGCCGAGCCGTAAAAAACGGCTCGCTGTTTCTTGCGATAAAGGGAGAGCGTGTCGACGGTCACGATTACATCAAACAGTGTTTTCAAAGCGGCGCGGCGTGCGTTATCTGCGAAAAGCCGCCGCTTGACTGCGGCAAGCCCTATATTCTGGTTGACTCAACGCTTGAGGCGGTCAAAAAAATTGCAAAGGCATACCGTCAGAAGTTTAATATACCTATTATCGGCGTATCGGGAAGCGTAGGCAAAACATCTACAAAAGAAATGCTTTATGCTGTGCTGTCGCAGAAATTTAAAACCCACAAAACGCAGGGCAATCTCAACAATGAATTGGGTGTGCCCCTTACCCTGCTTGCAATGCAGGAGGACGCCGAGGCGGCAATAATTGAAATGGGCATTTCCGATTTCGGCGAGATGACAAGGCTTTCCGAAATGGTACGTCCCACCGTCTGCGTGCTTACCATTATAGGCACCTGCCACCTTGAAAATCTCATCGACCGTGACGGCGTTTTAAGGGCAAAAACCGAAATGTTCAAAAATGCCGCCGAAGATGCCGAATACATTTTAAATGCCGACGACGATAAGCTTTGTACTCTGAAAGAAGTAAACGGAAAAAAGCCGATTTTCTATTCCATATCAGGCAAAAGCGATTATTATGCCGAGAATATTCAGAACAACGCCGAGGGCGGTGTGTCCTGTGATTTGTGTTATGACAAAACAAAAATTTCGGCTACAATTCCCGCCATAGGAAGCTATATGGTCAGCAACGCTCTTGCGGCTGTTGCGGTCGGCAGACTTTTGGGACTTAGTGATGAACAGCTCAAAAACGGCGTCGAGTCGTACAAAACCGTCGGAAGCCGTGCGAATGTGATAAACACGGGAAAAATCAGGATAATTGACGACTGCTACAACGCAAACCCCACATCGGTAAAAGCGTCGATTGATACGCTTGCAAACTTTTCGGGAAGAAAGGTTGCGGTTTTGGGTGATATGAAAGAGCTCGGAAAAAACGAGCGTATTCTGCATTTTGAAACGGGAAAATACGCAAAAGATAAGGGAATTGACCTTGTTATAGCTGTGGGAGAGCTTTCACAGGAGCTTGCAAAGGGGGCGGACGGCGAGTGGTTTGCCGATGTACAGCAGTTAAAGCAAGCTGTGCCTGCTCTTATTAACGAGGGAGATACCGTGCTCGTCAAAGCGTCACATTCAATGCATTTTGAAAAAGTAGTTGACTTTTTAAAGTCGGAATTTTAGTAAGTAAAGCAATAAATAACATTCAAATTTTCAAAAAGCCTTACGGGTTGAAACACAACCCCAAGGCTTTTTACTAAACGAGGATTTATTTAAGAAAAAACTAAAATACAGATTTATTTTTCAAAAATATCAAAAAAACTCTTGACAAAACGGATATAATAATATATAATCAGTCTTGCTGATTTTAAGTGTCGGCATATACGGCGGAATAGCTCAGCTGGCTAGAGCATTCGGTTCATACCCGAAGTGTCGTAGGTTCAAGTCCTATTTCCGCTACCATATCCGGCCCGGTGGTCAAGCGGTTAAGACACCGCCCTTTCACGGCGGTAACACGAGTTCGATTCTCGTCCGGGTCACCAAACATTTTTAAGACAACACCGTAATAAAGTGCGGTGTTGTTTTACTAAATGCCGGTGTGGTGGAATAGGCAGACACAAGGGACTTAAAATCCCTCGGTCATTGCGACCGTACCGGTTCAAGTCCGGTCACCGGCACCA
>CALYBM010000086.1 GCA_944412525.1 uncultured Ruminococcus sp.
TTGTCCGCCTGTCCATAAAGGAAATTACCGCACCGCCCGACAGATTGCAAACCTGTCTGTGCTCGTCCACTTCGGGGATATCCGCGGCGGTTGTAGTTTCTATTACAAGTGCAAACTCGGGGTCAACTGTATAAGCCGCTGTTTTTGCACCTCTGAGTCCTACTTCTTCCTGCACGGCAAATACAAATTCCATATCATATTCAAGCTCGCTCTTTATAAGTTCAATAAGCACAAGACAGCCGAATCGGTCATCGAGAGCTTTTGCCGTTATTGTATCATGATTATGAGAAAAATCAGAAACAAATGTAATGCTGTCACCGTAACCCGTAACGCTTAGTGCGTCCTGTCTGCTGTTTGCACCTATATCTATATACATATCGGTCATATCGGGGATTGAGGATTTATCATCTCCTCTGCAAAGGTGTATGGGCTTTATTCCGATTATTCCGTGAAGCTTATTTTTGCCTACAAGCACTCTTTTGCCGGGCAGAATCCTCCTGTCTATTCCGCCCACTTCATCAAACTTTAAATATCCGTCCATTGTTATGTCGGTGACGATAAGACCTACCTCATCCATATGGGCAGAAAGCATAAGTTTTGAAATTGCCCTGTTTTTGCCCTTTTTCTTCACCAAAAGGTTGCCGAGACTGTCAACCTGTATATCGTCGGCATACGGCTTTATTTCGTTTATAATCAGTTCTCTTACTTCATCTTCATCACCCGAAATACCGCCGCACATACAAAGCTTTTCAAGCAGTTTTAAATCAAGCATTAAAAGCACCTCCGCATTTTATATACTCGCAGATAAGCCTTGCCGTGTTTTCAACATCGTCAAGCGAAACTACTTCATACGGGGTGTGCATATATCTCTGCGGTATGGAAACGACGGCCGTTTTTATGCCGCCTTTTGTTACGGTGATGCTGTCGGCATTTGTGCCTGTTGTTCCTCCGATAACTTCAAACTGATACGGAATTTCTTTTGATTTTGCTATATCCGTGAGTTTATTTGACATTGCCCTGCTTAATATCGGCGAAATGCAAATCATGGGTCCGCCTGACAGCTCAATTTTGGAGTACTCCCCCGTTACATCAGGCTGAGAAGCAAAACTGACATCAATCGCTATTGCCTCGTCTGCGTCTATCCCAAAGGCACCTGTTTTTGCCCCCCTGCCAAAGGTTTCCTCCTGAACGCTGAGCATAATAACGACCTTATATCCGAGGTTATTTTCATCGCTTAAAAGCTGTGCTGTTTTTATCAGAGCTGCCGCACTGCATCTGTTATCAAGTGCAGGTGCGGCAATTCTTTTGTTGAGCAGCATTTGCGGTTTTGTGTCAAATGTGAGAACATCACCGATTTTAATATGCTTTTTAACTTCTTCCTCAGGCATGGCAAAGTCGATATATGTTTTGTCAAGCAAAACTGCACTGCCTTCTTTGCCGTCCGACAGATGAGGAGGCATACAGCAAACCGTGCCGACAATTTCGGGATTTTTTTGCAGTACTATGCGGCTGTCCTGCAGGGTACGGGCGTCAATCCCGCCGCATTTATCTGCCTTTACAAAACCGTTTTTGTCAATAGATGTTACAATCATTCCGATTCTGTCAATATGAGCGTCGAGAAGTATCGTCTTTTCGGCATTCTTATTTCCAAGACAAGCAATCAAATTTCCGTTTTTATCAACGCAAACATCGCAATATTTCTCAAGATACGCCTTTGCAGCATTCACGGCGGGCTCTTCATTGCCCGAAACACCGGAAACGCTGCACAAATCAAATATAATTTCAGTTAAGTCCATAATTATATCACTTCAAGTTATTGACTATCGACTTGAAGTGATTACCTCTTTCCTCAAAATTTTTGTAAAGTCCAAAGCTTGCACTTGCGGGCGAAAGCGAAACTATGTCGCCGCTTTCGGCTCTTGCACAGGCTTCTTTGACGGCTTCTTCCATATTAGTTACATTTACAATTTCAATGCTGTTTTCATCGTAATTATCGGCTGATTTTACGGCGGCTTCAATTTTAGGAGCAGTATCGCCGAGAAGTATCAAAAGCTTTACCTTATCGTTTATAACGGGACCGAGCGGCTCATAGGGTATGTGCTTATCGTATCCGCCGGCTATAATGATTATTTTTTTATCATAAAGCGAAAGTGTTCCGAGAGCCGTCCTTGTCGGGCTTGAGGCTATTGAGTCGTTGTAATACTTAACGCCGTTGTATTCTCTGACAAACTCTGCCCTGTGCTCAACTCCTCCGAAAGTTTTGGCAACTGCTATGATAGTTTCAACATCAACAATACCCCATACCGCAGATATTGCCGCAAGATAATTTTCTACATTGTGCATACCGGGAATTTTTATATCCCTGTAATCCATAATTTCAGTTACCTTGCCCCAGTCGCTGTAGCATATTGTATATCCGTCAAGATATGCTCCGTTAAACAGCTTTTCCTTTACGCTGAATTTGGCAAGCTGACCGCGGACAGAATCGGAAAAAGAATTTGAAATTTCATTATCCGAATTCAGCACAGCCTTTGAAAAGGCGTTTTGATGCAAAATGATATTCTTTTTTGAATCAATATACTCCTGCATATCCTTATGTATGTCAAGGTGATTGGGAGCAAGGTTTGTTACGACCGAAACATCGGGACTTTTTCTCATTGATATAAGCTGAAAACTTGAAAGCTCAACAACCGCATAGTCGTCGGGATTGACGGTTTCAATCTCAGGGAGAAGCGGTTTTCCGATATTGCCGCCGAGGTGCACGGTCTTGCCGCTTGCCTTTAAAAGCTCGGAAATTATCGTTGTTGTAGTTGTTTTTCCGTCGGAGCCTGTAACGGCTATTGTTTTACACGGGCACAGGTCAAAAAAGACTTCCATTTCCGATGTTAAAACTACGCCTCTGTTTCGCAAGTCAACAAGCTCTTTTTTATAAAACGGTGTTCCGGGACTTCTGAAAACAATATCTGCATCAATGTCGGTAAGATAGTTTTCTCCCAAAATAAGGTTGGCACCGTATTCCTTTGCTTTCTCGCCGTTTGCACCCAATGACTCATAATCTTTTTTGTCGCAGGCAGAAACAACAGCACCCTTATCTGCAAAAAGCTTGATAAGAGGAAGATTACTCGTGCCGATTCCGATAAAAGCAACTTTTTTGCCGCAAATATATTCAAAAAATTCATTTACATTCATAATTATTGAATTCCCCTCTCATAAAAATTCATCCTATTAATTATACAGATTTATGTAAAAAATTTCAACCGCCTGCGTATATTATTGAAATAATATTTGTAAAATGCTAAAATATAATCGGTGGTTATATGCTCAATGATTTCATAATAATTGACAAAAACAAAAAAGCCCCTCTTTACCGTCAAATATACCTGTCTGTAAGAAGAGCAATCGAAAACGGCAGCCTGCAAAAGGGCACTAAAATGCCGTCGATAAGACGGCTGTGTCAGGATTTGTCCGTTTCAAAAACCACAATAACAAGTGCATATGACCAGCTTTGCGTCGAAGGATATATAAAAAACATTCCTCAAAGCGGATATTATGTTGAGGCGGAATTTGACAGTCTGCCAAAATCAATTAATACGGAAACTTCAGAAAAAACCGAACAAAATAAATTTTACGAATATGATTTCAGCGGAAAAAGCATAGATGAAAATATAATCAACATTTCGCAATGGAAAAAGTGCGTTAAGGATGTTATCAATCAGAATTACCTGCTTACTTCATACGGCGACGAGCAGGGCGAAGTAAAGCTAAGAAATGCGCTTCAAAAATACAGCTTAGGCACAAGAAGCGTAAACACAAAGTCAGAGAACATAATTGTAGGAGCAGGAACGCAGCCGCTGCTGTATTTGCTTTGCACGATTTTGGGAGAAAACAAAAAGGTTGCAATGGCAGATTCAAGCTATGTTCAGTCAGAACTTGTATTTAAAAGCTTCGGGTATGAAATTAACTATTTTAAAAGCGATAAATTCGGAGTAACCGTTGATTCTCTTGACAATATTATGCCAAATATAATTTTAATTAATCCTAATTTTACCGTAAAAAGCGGTGCTAATATGCCTGTAAACAGGAGGATAGAAATAATTAATTGGGCAAAAAAGAATAACGCTTTGATAATTGAGGACGATTACAACGGTGAGCTTAGATATATTACCCGTCCGATGTCGTGTGTTCAGAATTATGATACGGAAAACACGGTTTATCTCGGCTCGTTTTCAAAGGTATTGCTGCCGTCGGTAAGAATAAGCTATATGGTTCTTCCGAACAAATTAATCGACATCTACAAAAGCATAAAGCATATGACAAATCAGACTGCGTCAAAAACAGAACAGCTTGCTCTGGCTCAGTATATTGAAAGCGAAAAAATTGACTCTCACCTGAGAAAAGCACGAAGAATTTATCTTGAAAAAAGTAAAATAATGCTTGACAGTATCAATAAATATTTTAAAAAATCCTGCAAAATTATCTTTAACGAAACCTCTTTGTATGCGTCGATTGTCATTTCAAATTTACAGGACAGAAAGAAGATTAATGACGCTTTGGAAAAAAATTCTGTAGCCGTTATTCCGTATAATCAAAACGGAAATGAATTTTCGGCAAGCTTTTCGGGAATTTCACAGGACAAAATAGAACCGGGAATTTCGCTTTTGGCAAAGATTTTATATGAATTATAATAATATAAATTTAAAAAACTCAGTATATATAGATTTATTTGAAATGAGATTAGCAATATTTCAATATATTGAACGGAAATTTAATATGATAACAGATTACGGAAGTGATAATAAATGATTTACGGAGCTATTAATCATAAAGGTGAACCTTACTATACCGACTTGAAAAAAGTCTTTGATTCCATTGGCAACATACAAAAGCAGTACAACTGGCTGATTACAGACTGCGATTGTTATCCTGCTGACCCGAGAACAGCGGCAATTTTGCAAGATGAATATTGTTGGATCAGCGGTGAAAATCTCACCGACCTTGTAAACAACGAAAATTTCCAATGGATATGGGCGGTGCTCAGCGCTTTTGATAAAGGCACTTCACTTTCCGATGTGCTGCGGTATGACCTACCCTATGCGGACGGTTATGAAGGATTTTGGAAGCTGCCATTAACAATGCAGCATCCCCTTGCAAGAATTGAGATTGTTCCGTGGGACAGTTCTCTGACCCTGATTTTCAGCGACGACAAAAGCGTCATCGACAGCTTCACAAAAGCTTTTCCCGAAAGCGAAAATCTTGTGGACTACATCAAAAATTTTGAATAAAAAATGAGCTATCTGACTTAGACTTGAAGTCAGATAGCTTTTATTTTTGGGTATCCCAACAATGTTGCAACAAAGTACATTCAAACGGCGAAAAGCCTTTATGTACGGGCTTTTTCAGTGGTGTGAAATCATTCCCACTCTTTTACGATATTCTCGCACACCCTATTTTCAGTGTGTTTTCCTATCATTTCAGGCGTTTTTTACACCATTTTTCTTTGTATTATTTTATTTATCATAGCTTGTGTTGCAAAAAGTGTTGCAATTAAGCTAAAGGAATAATGCCACTTGGTTTGCAATTGCTAATACGCCTGATAAAATCTCAAATCAATATTTTAAGTTTAATCTGTTGCACCAGCTCGCTCAAGTATGTATACAGATGTTCTTTTGCTGTTATATAATCCATGTTGAAAGCCTTGTTTGTCAGTCCCATCAGCATATCATCTAAACGCAAATCTTCTTCCTTCATATATTGACCCAAACCATAGTGTGCCAGACAATTTCGAAATGATTGGTCTTTTAAAGATGCATTTATGTAAAAATTTGTCCCATTAACAACATTAATTTGCTTTATAAAATCGCACAAATAATAATATTGAAGATAAGCAAATTTGAATTTTTGCGGAATTTCCTCTACAAAATACTTGTTGACAAATTCGGTGGCGTAATTAATGCTGCAAAGAATTGAAAAAAGTAAAAAACCGAATTCTGTTTTTTCCTTCAAAGGACAATTCTTATAAAAGTGATAATCTTTATAATGCACTGGTATATTATCATTATATTTATAAGTAGGATAATTAACGCAACCAAAAAAAGCTGCAAGTTTTCCCGCAACATTACTAATTTCTTTTATCCATAAGCCAGCTTTTTCGTTGTTGAATGTGTCAATTGGAGTATATAATGCACAAAGAATAGTATTTCCGCAAAACTCCCCATCACACAAATCAGTCCCAACATTATAATATCCAAAAATTTTTTCTATCAGGCTACGAATATTATAAAAGTAAGTATCACTTTCATCAAATTTTTGCATTAATAATGATCTGTACTGATCGTATGACAATTCATATAGCTTGTGACTTTGACGTAGAGCTGTATAATATTTCTTCTCTTCATCGGTAAAATTTACAACTTCTAAACCTACTTTTTTACACCATTGTTCCGAACCATCAGTGAATAAGCCAATATAAGGCTGACTCATCATAATATAGTTGCTATCAATATTCTTTGCGTTTTCTTGAATATCAACCAGTGTATAAAGGAATCTAGCATCTGACTGAATTAGCTTGTATGCAGCTTTCTGCACATCGTTTAACATCATTATACTAATCCTCACGTTATTGAAATACAAAAAAAGAGCCGTTATATCCGGGGAATTCTTGAATAAAACGTTCTTGATATTCATCTGAAGGCAGATATATAGTTTTTATATCTCCGAGCGAAAAGGTGATGTTATTTAGACTTCTCCATTCTCTCTCCATGTAATAATTTTCAGGATGGCTATCTGGCAAAGTTGCATCGTAAAGTTTCACATATGCCATTTGATTGGAAATTCCTTGTAAAATGCTATATAACATTGGGTGATATTTACTTTCGAAAAAAGTTTCTCGCACTTCATCGTTAAAAAGTTCCAAAAAATCCCCAAATCCACCAACTTTCAAACGTTTTTCTTGCTCACGTAGATTAATTCCACAATAACCAATTTCCATAAGAGGAAGAAGATTGACAGACAGTTGTAAAAGATACGTAAAATACTCTTCAGGTTTTCTTGGTGTACACGATTTTCCTGTGTTCGGACCGTCCCCTCGTTCTATAATAGGATAATTGTTAGGTATGTACATTACCGGATGAGCGCCCTGTTCAGCAATAAATGTTTTCTCAAACCCCATTCCAAATTTACTATATTTATTTACATGTATTGCAAGCGAATCATTTGGAATATCACAAAAGCATACGCAATCACATTTACCAAATACTTCTCCTACATGTTCACACTTATAACCACTTTGAAACCAGCTTTCTACTCTATCCGGATCTGATAGATTAGCTACTAACTGTTTGCCTTTAATTATTTTAACAAGCAATTCAAATCGTTCATCATCTGTTTTTCTTGAGCGTCCTACAAAATGGCACAATAAATTCGAAGTATAGTTACCGTTATACATTGAAGTTCTCCTCATAATGCTTTAAAAATTCTTAAAAAAACCATATACACTCTTACATATTGTTTCACTTGACAAGTCCAACTTGTTTATATTATATCATCAAACGATCTGCTCCTCAATATTTTCTTCAGATATGCACATCATATCATCTAATCTAGATGTGATTTTACTTTGTGTAGAGGGAAACACATGAGCATATCGATATGTAACATCAATACTTTCGTGTCCGACACGGTCAGCAATAGCAACTGCATTGCAGCCCATATCAATTAGCAACGAAATATGCGAATGTCTAATCCCATGAATTTTGATTTTCTTTACACCACTGAGAGTACAACCTCGCCGCATTTCATGATGCAAATAAGATTTTGTAAACGGAAATATTCGTTTATCTTCAGCAACATCTTTCAATCCAGACAAATATTGTTGAATTTCTTCGGATAGAAAATTCGGTAACAGAACTCGTCTGATACTTTTATCAGTTTTCGGCGGCGTTATAATGTCTTTACCTCCAATACGTTGGTAGGACTTCGTTATTGCCAAAATGCTTTTCTCAAAATCAAAATCTCTTGGAGTCAACGCCAACAATTCACCTAAGCGCAAACCGCACCAATAAAGTATTTCAAATGCGATAAATGATACAGGCCGGTCTTTAATTGTGGCAGAAAACTGCCGATATTCCTCTTTTGTCCAAATAAGAACCTCGCCTGCTTTTTCCTTTCCCATATTACCGGCTATGGCAGCAGGATTCTCAGGTAATCCATAAAATCGTACCGCATGATTGAATATTGCGCTAAGCTGATTATGAATCGTTTTAAGGTACATAGGTGAATAGAGCATACCGTTTTTATCACGAAATTCAATCATTATATTTTGCCAACGCAGTACATCGATTGGTTTGATATCACAAATGCGTTTACTGCCAAAGTAAGGAAGTATTTTCTTCTCTACAATCCCAGACTTTGTTTGCCATGTATTTTCTCTTAATCGATTTTGCAAATTGTTTTTATACAGCTCATAAAATGATTCAAATGTCATTTCCAAATTCCCATCATTTTTAGCGATAAACTCTTGTTCCCACGCTAATGCTTCACGTTTTGTAGGGAATCCCCGTTTCATTTTTCTTTTTGTTTCTCCTGCCCAGTTTTTATAGCGGGCAGAAGCAAACCATGTTCCGTTTTTGTCTTTGTAAGCTCCCATAATAGCCTCCTGAATATAATAATTGATTTTAATCATTATACCAAACGCAACAGAAAAGCCTCTCAGCATTGCAAATGCAATACTGAGAGGCTACTTTAAAACCACTTGGAACTATTCACTTTTTGTTTCAAAACGGTATCACCTCAAAGGAGAGGATAATACGGAGAATATAAATAAACACGATAAAATCAGTGCTTTTCAAATAAAATAGATACTCTGTGGAATTTTGACCTTTACTCCCACTCGATGGTTGCCGGGGGCTTGGAAGTAATATCGTAAACAATACGATTAATATTTCTTACCTCGTTAACAATCCGGTTGGAGACCCGCTCTAATACATCATAGGGGATACGGGCCCAGTCGGCCGTCATGAAATCGGTAGTGGTAACACCGCGAAGGGCCAGGGTGTAATCATAGGTACGGCCATCTCCCATGACGCCCACAGAACGCATGGAGGTGAGCACAGCAAACTATTGATGGATGTCTCGATCCAACCCTGCTTTGGCGATTTCCTCACGGAAAATAGCATCGGCATCCTGAAGAATGGAAATTTTCTCCGGGGTGATTTCCCCGATGATCCGGATGGCAAGTCCAGGTCCTGGGAAGGGCTGACGCCAGACCAGATAGTCTGCCAGACCAAGTTCTGTGCCCAGAGCTCGGACTTCGTCTTTAAATAGCAAACGCAGAGGTTCAATAATTT
>CALYBM010000087.1 GCA_944412525.1 uncultured Ruminococcus sp.
TTTGACTGTATTCTCATACTCTCCTCGGGTCCCATAAATATTTTTCTGCCGTCTATATGAGAGTTAAAATAAACGCCCTCTTCCTTTATGTTGCGTAGCTTTGCAAGCGAAAACACCTGAAATCCGCCGCTGTCGGTAAGAATAGGACCGTCCCAACGGGTAAACTTATGCAGACCACCGAGCTGTTTTATCTTGTCGTCGCCGGGTCTTAAATGAAGATGATAAGTGTTGCAAAGCTGAACCTGACACTTAATTTTCTTTAAATCAAGCGCCGATACAGCGCCTTTAATCGCGCCGCAGGTCGCAACATTCATAAAGGCAGGGGTTTGGACTGTTCCGTGCACGGTTATAAATTCACCTCTGCGCGCATTGCCCTCTTTTTTTATAAGCTTATACATATTTCCTCCTAATAAATAAACATTGCGTCGCCGAACGAGAAAAATCTGTATTTTTCATTAACTGCTGTTTTGTATGTGTTCATGATATTGTCATAGCCTGCAAAGGCGGATACAAGCATAATAAGCGTGCTTTCAGGCAGATGAAAGTTTGTAATAAGACCGTCAAGCACCTTGAATTTATATCCCGGATAAATAAAAATATCCGTAAATCCGTCGCACGGCTTTATTTCGCCGTAGAGGGTTGCTACACTTTCAAGTGTTCTGCACGATGTTGTTCCCACGGCAATAACTCTTTTGCCGTTTTTCTTGGCTTCGTTAATAAGTCTTGCGCTTTCCTCGGAAATTTCATAGTGCTCGCTGTGCATTTTGTGTTTTGTTACATCGTCAACTTTTACGGGGCGAAATGTTCCGAGCCCTACATGTAAAGTTACATACGCAATGCCTACGCCCTTGCTCTTGATTTTTTTCATAAGTTCCTTTGTAAAATGAAGACCTGCTGTAGGCGCGGCTGCAGAACCTAACTCGTGACTATACACCGTCTGATACCTTTCCTTGTCCTTAAGCTCCTCGGTGATGTAGGGGGGCAGGGGCATTTGACCTATTTTGTCAAGGGTTGCGAAAAAATTATCCTCACATTCAAAGTCAACAACTCTGTTGCCATCGTCTTTTACCTGTACAACTGTCGCTCTCAATATGCCTTCGCCGAATGTAAATTTAGTACCCTCACGGGCTTTTTTCCCCGGTTTGCAAAGCGTTTCCCATCTGTTTGTGCCGACTTGTTTTAAGAGCAAAAATTCTACTCTTGCACCGGTATTGTCCTTGATTCCGAATATTCTTGCAGGAAGTACTCTTGAATCGTTGCAAACAAGCAAATCTCCCGGGTTTAGGTAATCAATAATATCATAAAAATGCTTGTGCTCAATTTGACCGTTTTCCTTGTTTAAAACAAGAAGTCTTGAGCTGTCTCTCGGTTCAACGGGGGTTTGAGCAATAAGCTCTTTGGGCAATTCGTAGTAAAAGTCACTTGTTTTCATTATGTCCTCGCTTATTCAAAAATTATTAAAATCATATAAGTAAAATAATTGACAACACCTGAGTAAAATGGTATATTATAATTTAATAATGGGTGGTGGGCTGTTCGTTTGTTGCGGCGTTTTGCACGCCGTTTCTATAATATAATATTTGATCGAATAAGGCAACTGCTTTTTGAAAATTTGTTTAATTCGGAGGAATTATTGTGAAAAAGTACAAAGTTGGTATTATCGGAGCTACGGGTATGGTTGGTCAGCGCTTTGCTCTTCTGCTTGAAAATCATCCGTGGTTTGAGGTAACCGCACTTGCAGCAAGCGCAAGAAGTGCCGGCAAGAAGTACGGCGAAACCGTAGAGGGCAGATGGCATATGACGCAGGATCTTCCCGAAAAATACAAAGATATGGTTATTATGGACGCTGACAATGTTGAGGAAGTTGCGTCAAAGGTTGACTTTTGTTTTTGTGCCGTAAATATGAAAAAAGACGAGATTAAGGCACTTGAGGAAAAGTATGCAAAGGCTGAATGCCCGATTGTTTCAAATAACTCTGCTCACCGCTTTACGGAAGATGTACCTATGGTAATTCCCGAGATTAACGCAGATCACATAAAGATTATCGATGCTCAGAGAAAAAGACTCGGCACTAAAAGAGGTTTTGTTGCGGTTAAATCAAACTGCTCGCTTCAGAGCTATGTACCCGCTATTCACCCCTTAAAGGAGCTTGGTGTTGACAAGGTTCTTGCTTGTACTTATCAGGCAATTTCGGGCGCAGGAAAAACATTTAAAACATGGCCTGAAATGGTTGACAACCTCATTCCCTATATCGGCGGAGAAGAAGAAAAATCGGAAAAAGAGCCTCTCAAAATCTGGGGTCACATTGAGGGCGATAAGATTGTAAATACCGATGATATTTCAATTACTTCTCAGTGCCTTCGTGTTCCTGTTTCTGACGGACACACAGCCGCAGTATTTATGTCATTTAAAGACGGCGTAAAAAAGCCTTCTGTAGATGAGATTATTAAGATTTGGGAAAACTACAAGGGCAGAGCTCAGGAGCTTGAGCTTCCGAGTGCACCGAAGCAGTTTTTGCATTACTTTACAGAGCCCGACCGTCCTCAGATAAAGTCGGAGAGAAATCTCGAAAGCGGAATGGCAATATCAGTCGGCAGACTCAGAGAAGATACACAGTACGATTATAAATTTGTATGTATGTCACACAACACACTAAGAGGTGCAGCAGGCGGTGCGGTTTTACTCGCAGAGCTCTTGTGTGCTGAGGGATATATGGATTAATTACGGAGGTAAATTATGGCTAACCATATTTTCACAGGTTCGGGCGTTGCATTGATAACGCCTATGAAGTCGGACGGAAGCGTGAACTATGATGTTTTGGGACAGCTTCTTGAATTTCATGTTCAAAACGGAACAGACGCAATTATTGCGTGCGGTACAACAGGCGAAGCTGCTACACTTTCCGAAAAGGAACATTGCGAAGTTTTGTCTTTTGTAGCGGAAAAAATAAACGGAAGAATTCCTGTTATTGCAGGAACAGGCAGCAATGATACATCTACTGCCGTTATGCTTTCAAAGGCTGCTCAAAAAACGGGCGCGGACGCTCTTTTGTGCGTGACTCCTTACTACAATAAGACTTCTCAGGCAGGACTTGTAAAGCATTTTAATGTTATTGCCGATGCTGTTGATTTGCCCGTTATTCTTTATAATGTTCCGTCAAGAACGGGATGCAATATTCAGCCAAAGACTTATGTTGAGCTTTGCAAGCACGAAAATATCGTAGCTACCAAGGAGGCAAGCGGAAATATTTCACAGATTGCCCTTATTCGCTCACTTTGCGGTGATAATCTTGACATTTATTCAGGCAATGATGACCAGACTGTACCGTTTATGTCACTCGGTGCTCTCGGCGTAATTTCGGTATTCGCAAATATTTGTCCTGCCGAAATGCACAAGATTTGTCAGCTCTGCCTTGAGAATAACTTTGCAGAGGCACAGAAACTCAATTTCCACTATCTTGAGCTTATGAATATATTGTTCAGCGATGTTAACCCGATCCCGATAAAAACAGCTATGAATCTTTACGGTTGTGAAGCGGGCGAGTGCAGACTGCCTCTTGTTCCTATGAGTGTGTCGGGTTATCACGACCTAAAGGACTGCCTTTCAAAGTATGATTTACTTGACAAGTATAATAAATAATCAGACAGCTTAAATACCGCACGCATTTGTGCGGTATTGCTTTACTTAAAGGGGAATTTTAAAATGGTAAATATAGGAATTGTCGGCTGCAACGGTAAAATGGGTCATTTCGTGGCCGACGCAGTATTACAGAATAATCAAACTAATGTCCTTTTCGGAGTGGACGCTTTCGGCAGCAGTGAATACTCATTTCCTGTTTACAAGTCTTTTGATGAAATCAGCGAAAAAGCTGATGTTTTAATAGATTTTTCCAATCCTGCGGTACTTGACGGTTTGCTTGATTACGCATTGAAATATTCGGTTCCGTGTGTAATCTGCACAACAGGATTTTCACCCGAGCAGGTTGATAAAATCAAGTCGGCGTCGGAAAAAATCGCAGTGTTCTATTCGGGCAATATGTCGCTCGGTATTAACTTGATTATTGAGCTTTCAAAAGAGGCGGCTAAGGTTCTCGGCGGCGGATTCGACATAGAGATTATTGAAAAGCACCACAATCTTAAGGTTGACGCACCGAGCGGAACAGCACTTATGATTGCCGACGGAATTTCCGAGGTGCTTGAGGAAGAACCGCAATATGTTTATGACAGACATTCCTACAGAAGGAAGCGTTCAAAGAATGAAATCGGTATCCTTTCCGTAAGGGGCGGTACCATAGTGGGTGAGCATGAGGTTATATTTGCAGGCCATGACGAGGTGGTCACAATTTCTCATCAGGCTCAGTCAAAGGAAGTCTTTGCGGTAGGCTCTGTTAATGCCGCGGTATTTCTTGCAAAGCAAAACCCGGGTATGTACAATATGGGGAATCTGTTAAGTGACAAAATCGGTTAATTTATCAGGATACGAAAATATTTTTCGTATCCTGTTTTTTATTAATAATTCTTTCATCATATAATTTGTGCCAATTTTCTGTTGCTTTCATAGTATATAATAAAAAAGCATATTATGTATGCTTGTAATAAAGGTGAAAACAATGGAAAATAATTTAATTTTGTTCAATTCAGTAACTATTGCAATGAGAGCAAGGGAAGTATTAAAAAAATACAATATATACAGCACGGTTGTAAGGACTCCGATTAGTTTGAATAAAAAATCATGCGGTTACAGCCTTTTTATAAATCAAGATTTTAAAAGAGCATTACAAGTGCTTTCGGGAAACGGTATTGCCTATACTGGAACGGCTGCCGTTGGTGCAAAGTGATATATTTTGATAACGGTGCAACTACTTTCCCGAAGCCAAGGTCAGTGCTAAATGCCGTAAACAGAGCTTTACGCCTTTACGGAGCAAATCCGGGAAGAGGCGGACATTCAATGTCGCTTAAAGCATCGGAAATAATGTATGAATGCCGCGGCAATGCGGCAAAGCTGTTTGATGTAGAGTCTCCCGATAAGATTATATTTACCTACAATTGCACTACCGCCTTAAACTATGTGATTAAAGGTATTTTAAAAAAGGGGGATCACGCCGTTATTTCATCACTTGAGCATAATGCGGTTGTACGCCCTCTTGAAAAATTAAAGGAGCAGGGCGTTGATTATTCGGTCGCTGAATATTCTTATAACGACGATGAAACCATTGATAATTTCAGAAATGCAATAAGGCCCAATACAAAGCTTGTAATTTGTACCCACGCTTCCAATGTATTTGGGGTAAGGCTTCCCGTTGAGAGAATAGCTGCACTTTGCAAAATTCACGGGGTGCTTTTTTGTGTCGATGCCGCACAGTCGGCAGGTGTTGTTCCTGTTTCTTTAAAAGAAAGCGGTATTGACTTTTTGTGTACGGCGGGGCACAAGGGACTTTACGGACCTATGGGCACGGGAATACTTGCGATAAACTCGGAATATTTGCCGGATGATATAATACAGGGAGGAACAGGCAGCTATTCTCTTGAGTTAAAGCAACCTAAAATTCTGCCCGACAGATACGAGAGCGGAACACCGAATTTGCCCGGAATCGCAGGTCTTAACGAGGGAATCAAATTTGTTTTAAACAGAACAGAAAGTGCGATAGAAAGGCATGAAAATCAGCTTGCTAAGCTCTTGTATAAAGGGCTGAATGATACACAGGGCGTTGAGCTATATGTTGATATGCTGAAACATTCAAAATGTCTGCCGGTAGTTTCCTTTAATGTGGAAAACCTCGACAGCGAAGAAACGGCACAAATTCTCGATAAGAAATTCGGAATTTCCGTAAGAGCAGGTTTGCATTGTGCTCCTCTTGCTCACAAATTTTTCAAAACCGAGGAAAGGGGAACCGTCAGAGCGGTTCTGTCGGTTTTTTCCGATTATCGTCAGGTCGATTATTTTATCTCATCGGTTAATAAAATTTGCAAATATAAAAGAGTTAAAAAAGGTTGCAATTAACATTTAATATGTGTTAAAATATATCTGAAATATACGAATATCAGGCGTTTATCCTGTTTGCTTCAAAACAGTTAAACGCCTGGTTCGTGCCATTTTTTGCAAGGAGGAAAATCAATGGGAATACTAAACGATATAATTTCCATCATAAAAACTATTCAGCTTCGTGATATTGTTGATATTTTAGCTATTGCCGTTTTGATTTTCGGACTCTTTAAATTAGTCAGAGAAACAAGAGCTGTTCAGCTTATAAAAGGCATTTTGCTTTTATTGGTTGTTTATTTTATTGCTTCTTTTTTCGGACTCGGAATGCTGTCATCGCTGCTTCAAATATTCTTCGAGGCTTCTGTTGTAATTATTGTTGTAATTTTCCAGCCGGAGCTCAGAAAAGCTTTGGAACAGATGGGCAGAAATAATACATATAAAAAATATATAAAGCTGTTTTCAAAGCACAGAAAAAGTGATGAGTGGATAAAAGCTGTTAAAAAGTCCATCGTTGATGCGGCCGATACATCTGTTTTGTTTTCTCGTTCAAGGACAGGTGCGTTGCTTGTATTTGAGCGGGAAATAATGCTTTCCGATATTGCCGCTACAGGAACGATAATTGACGCTGAAACTTCAGTCGCACTTTTCGGCAATATATTTTTTAATAAAGCTCCTTTGCACGACGGTGCAAGCATTATTCGTGACGGCAAGCTTTATGCGGCAGGATGTATTTTGCCTCTGACAGATAATAAGAATGTAGATATAAATCTCGGAACAAGGCACAGAGCGGCTCTCGGCATAAGTGAACAAAGCGATGCCGTGGTGCTTGTTGTGAGCGAGGAAACAGGTGTTATTTCTATTGCCGTAAACGGCGTTTTGCTTCGTGATTTTACGAGGGACGCCCTTATAGACAAGCTCGAATCTTTTTTGTTAAGTGATTATGTTGATGATAACACCGACAAGAAAATAAAGAAAAAGGGGAGGGAAGAAGATTGAAATTTAAAAGATCCCCCAATATGCTGATGCAGAATAATAAGTTTGTATTTGCACTTGCATTGCTTATTTCTTTATCCATTTGGCTTTATTCAAGTTTAGGATCAAACAGTGATACAAATGTCACTTTAAGTGATATACCTATTCAGATAGAGCTTTCCGACGAAGCAAGGAACAGCGGATTGCAGATTTTTTCAGGCAACGAACAGACCGCTTCAATCACGGTTACGGGAAGCAGATCGGTTTTAGGTTCAATTAATCAGTCCGATATAACGGTTACTGCGGCGGCAAACTCAATCAATTCTTCGGGAAGCTATGATTTGAATGTTTCCGCCTCCAAGACCAATCCTACTGCAAATTTTCAGATTACATCGGCAGTTGTGCCGTCGCAAATACGGGTTGTAGTAGATTATTTCAGAGAAAGCACATATAAAATTCAGGATAACCACATTGTCTATAAGGTGGCAGACGGTTACTATGGTTTTACATCACTTTCTTCTAAATCCGTGGTTATTTCAGGCCCGCAAACAGAAATTTCAAAAATAGACAAGGTGTATGCCGTTGCGGAGATAAACGGCACCCTTAAAGACTCTTATGAAACCGAAGCAAAGATTGTTTTGTTTGACAAAAACAACAACCAGCTTTCTACCGAGCTTTTAACAATGGATGTTGACACAGTCAAGGCAACCGTAACTGTTTTGCCCGAAAAAACAGTCAGCGTTAATCCTACCTATGAAAATAAACCGTCAGGTCTAAAGATTACCGATGATATGATTTCTATTGAACCGTCGTCAATTCTGCTCGCGGGTCCTTCGGAGATACTCGACAAAACGGATGCGGTCAGCCTTGAGAGCATTGATTTCTCAACGCTGAAGGCGGAGAAAAAGACATTTGCTTCTCTCGGAATAGATATTCCTACCGATTGCAAAAACCTGAGCAATTCTACCTCGGCAAAGGTTGTAATTGATTTGAGTTCTATGTCAAGCAAGACCTTCAAGGTGGATAAATTCACCGTAAGCGGCTTGGATTCAGGTTATAATGCAGAGGTTACACAAAACAGCATTACCGTTACGGTTATAGGTCCCAAATCTCAGCTTGATGAGCTTACGGCTTCTGACATAACCGCAGTAATTGACACATCCAATTCTAAAGGCACAACGGGTTCAGTTCAGATGCCTGTCGATTTTAAGCTCGGCAATGCAGACAGTTGTTGGGTTTACGGTAATTATAAGGCTAATCTTACAATTTCAGAAAAATAGAGTAAAAAAGCAGGCTGTGATGCCTGCTTTTTTACTGAAAATATTAAAATACTTTTAGTAATTATTACTTTTTATTTGTAAATTCTACATAAAAAAGAGATTTACAAATGTACAAATTAACAAATATATTTAACCGTGTTGTTAAAATAAGTTGATTATGCTATACTTAAACTGTCAAAATTTGCTGGCAAAGGAGAATCATAATGAAAAAATATCGAAAGATAACAAGTCTTTTGCTTGTTGTCGCTATGGTAATTTCGGCATTTTCGGTAACAGCATTTTCGGTATCTGCGGCTTCCGCAGGTTCAAGCGTTTATTTTGATAATTCAAAATACAACTGGGAAAATGTTTATGTCTATGCCTACGGAACAAAAAATAATGCGGAATGGCCCGGAGAGCTGATGGATAAAACAGAAAGCGGCCTTTATACAAAGTCTTTTCCTTCAACCTATAAGACTGAAAACATTATTTTTACAAACGGACTTGAAGAAGATGCAGGCAAGGAACAGTATCCTACAGGTGCAGGATTGTCCCTTAAAAGCGGAGAGTGCAAGCTGCTCACAGCCGATTTGAAATGGATAGATTACGGAAAGCCCGATGATCACGGCTACGGCTTTTCTTATCTTCCTACAGGCACGGCTTTTTCCGGTGATACTCTAAATGTTAAGCTCGGATTAAAGAATGCGTCAAGCGGTTATTATTCTGTTGACGGCGCCGAGAAAGTTGCTTATTCTGACAATGAGACAATAACCATCGGTCAGGGAAAAATCGGTAATTCCGAAATTACGCTTGATTTGTTTGCAACCGGCTCGGACGGTGTTGAAACAACCCAAAGTTACACTTTTAAAAAGACATTTTCAGCCACCGACACAACTTTTTCCGCTCAGTCCGACGGACACACAACTGATGCTGAAAGCGGATATTATTCTACAAATCCCGATCTTCAGCTCGGTAAAAACAAGACCATAACCGTTGACGGAGATGTAAGTGACTGGGACAGCTCAATGATTATTGCTCAGGGTGTTGCAAATGACGACCCGAGAGTTTATATGCCTTCGTCAATGCATGAGCAGCCATGGGACGCATATGCGCTTTATGCAGCGTGGGATGATGAAAATCTCTACTTTATGTGGGAGATGACAAATACCACATATATTGTGTCACCTGAGGATAATTTTGCGTCTTCAAATGAGGCAAGACCTTGGAGAAACAGCATCCCGATGTACCTGGCACTTTCAATAGATCCCGAAAAGCAGGCAACGGGAAAGGCTGTAGGTACAAACAAAGACGGTTCTACATACACAAACCCGTTTGTATGGGGATGTGACGGCGGAGTTGCCAAAAACGGCGGCACATCTTTTACGACACATGTAGATACTCTGATTGCTATGGATTCAAACAATTCTAACGGCGGAGCTTCAATTTACAAGGCAGATACACTTGATACCGACGGAACATATATGTTCAACTACGATACAAGAGTGCCTATCGGCGTAAAATCGTTCCAAGCTCAGGACAATCAGAACGGATTTAAAATTAAGTATGCAAACGGTACTGCAAGCGATACAATTTACGGCATTAACAGCCCCAAGGGTTCCCGCATAATGGGCGACAATACAGATATGAACTCGAACTGGGTTGATTTCTTTGATTTAGGTTACAAGGACGAATATGGTTATATTTATGAAATAGCCGTACCGTATGCAACCCTCGGAATAGACAAGGAATATGTTGAGCAAAACGGCGTAGGTGCTATGCTCATTCTCACATACGGAACTTCGGGAATGGATACGCTTCCGCATGACCCTTCAATGCTTGATAACGCAGATGTTGAGTACAGCTACGATCCGTCAACAACACACGAAAAAGAAGATGTTGACAACATTACGGTGCCTCTTGCAAGACTCGGTGCATTGCTTGATGATACGGTTATTAACTATGCATCGCTTGAGGTAAACTTCGGTGCCGATTTAAATTCGGGTCAGGCTGCAGGAACTTTAATTAATTTAACGGCACAGGCTTACAATGCTAACGGTGCTGTTGAATATGAGTTTTTCATCGACGGAAAATCCGTGCAGAAGTCATCGTCAAACAAATTTGCGTGGACGCCTGCTGAAACGGGTACATATAATCTTTCGGTGACCGTAACCGATTCCGACGGTGAAAGCGTCACAGAACAAGTCGTTTACACCGTAGGTGCTTCTGATAAGACTTATCAGATAGGTGATGTTAATCTTGACGGTAAAGTTAATATCATTGATGCATCCGAGATTCAAAAGTATTGTGCCGAATTGGTTACACTGAGTGATTTGCAGATAAGCCTTGCTGATGTTGACAAAAACGGATATGTATCAATTGTCGATGCAACCGAAATTCAGCGTATGCTTGTTTCCGATTAAAATTAATGTTTTATATTTAGTATTTAATTTGTTGCAGCATTAAAAAGGCTTTGTCAAGAAAAGTGTGTAAGTTATATAAGAAGATAGATAAATGATGATTTTGACCGCCTTTGGAGTGGAGCGCAGCGGAACGAAAAAGGCGGTCAAAAACGGCGTCAGATTAAGTGCTCGTATTTCTCAATACGGGCTTTAATTTTGTCGTTGGTCGCAAGCTGATTTCTGACCATAGCCCAATTCTGCACTTTACTGCCGTTCCATTTTTTGTAGAGCTCGGTAATTCTGAGATAGAGCAATTTCAGCAGTGCGTTTTCGTTCGGAAACGCTCCTTTTTTGGTAACCTTTCTAAAACTGGAATGGATACTCTCAACAGCGTTTGTTGTATACATCATTTTCCTGACTGCACTGCCGTAATCAAAAAGCTGCTCTACATGGTTGAAATTTCGCTTCCATACGTCTACTGCTCCCGGATACTGTGACCACTCCTGACAGAACTGCTCAAAGGCTTTTCGGGCAGCTGCAAGACTCGGTGCTCCGTACACTTTTTTCAGGGACTGTGTGAATTTCTTGTAGTCTTTGCTCGGCACATATTTCATCGAATTTCGGATTAAATGTACAATACAACGCTGTACAACAACATCCTTGAAAATGGCTTTCGCGCCTTCCTCAAGTCCCGAAACGCCGTCCATACTGATAAACAGCACATCCTCTACACCTCGTGTTTTCAGCTCATCAAATATTTGCATCCACGTATGCTTGCTTTCGCTTTCGTTAAGCCACAAGCCTAAAATGTCCTTTTCTCCATCAAGATCATAGCCTAAAATCGTATATACGGCGTAATTCTTGCTTTCGTACTCTTTTCGGATCGTGACATACATACAGTCAACAAACAGAAATGTATACATCCTTTTCAGAGGTCTGTTTTGCCAATCGTTAAGTTCGTCCAACACGCAGTCGGTAATTTGAGCTATCGTTTCGTGTGAGATTTCAAAGCCGTAGATATCCTCTATCGTTTCGGCAATGTCCCGCTGGCTCATTCCCCGTGCGTACATAGCCAGCACCTTTTCTTCAATTTCCGATACATCTTTTTGACGCTTTGGCACAAGTTTTGGTTCAAAGCTTGAATCTCTGTCACGGGGCACCTTGATATCTACCTCGCCGGAGCTTGTCTTAATCTTTTTGCTTGTGTAACCGTTGCGGCGGTTGTCGGTTGACTTTGCGCCGTGATCGTTGCTCTCATAGCCGAGATGACTGTTCATTTCACCTTGAAGCATTGCCTCAAACATCGGCCCGAAAATGTCTTTCAATGCGTTTTGCATATCTGCAACGCTTTTCGGTTTGTACTGTTCGATGATTTGCTTTGCGAGATTCTCGCCCGGTGTGCTTTCCTTTTTCTTTGCCATTTCGTTCATTCCTTTTTTATCCTTTCTTTCATTGTAGCACACTTCCTCGCAAATGCAAAAAGTGTGCAAGTTGTTTTTTCTAACTTACACACTTTATTTTACAAGCTCTATAAAAAACAGGCGGCATTTAATTGCCGCTTGTTTTTGCGTTTGGTAAACTTTACTATGCAAATTTTCAAATGTGCTGTATTTGATTTTTGAAAATTTCAGCTTTTAAAGCATATCTAATTTAATAATGTATATAACAAAAGAGCATATTTGCAGGATTTTAATCTCACAACAAATATGCTCTTAGTTATTGTTTATCGGTAATTATTCAAAGCTTTTTTATCTCGCTTAAGATTTTAAATTAAGTGTTTTATCAGTCATCGTAATCCGAATCATATTCTATGATTGCACCGGTTGTTGCGTTTATGGTGTACTCATATTCCATATGGTTTTTATAGAATTCCACTTCATAAACTTTTCTTCCGTCATCACTTTCAAGTTTTGCTTTTGAAAATGTTACGCTTGATACAGAAAATCCAGCATGGTTAACTGCAATTGATTTTGCTTTATCTACACCGATATATCCCGAGTCAGTGTTGCCGCCTGAAGAGCTGCCGGAGCTGTTTTTAATGGGATCTATATCTTTGCTTATTACTTTTCCTGTTTTTGCGTTGATTTCATATTCATATTTATTTGAAGAAGTGTAAAACTCTATTTCGTAAACTGCAACACCGTCATCGTAATCTAACTTTGCCTTTGTATATTTTACCTGCGATGAGCTTAAACCGGCGTTGTTAAGTGCGGCTTTTTTTGCCGAATCAACACTTATATATGATGAAGTGCTGCTTGATTTATTGCCGCTGTTAGAATTGTTGTTTGCAGGCTTATTATTGTTCTGGGTGTTGTTGTTTGAGGATTGGTTATTGCTCTGTGAGTTGTTATTAGCTGTTTGGTTGTTATTTTGTGATGTGTTGTTAGATGACTGATTTGAGTTTTGCTTTTTGTCATCGGACGATGTGTTTGTCTTATCTCCGTTTTGAGAACTGTTTGAAGAATTTGCACTCGTATTCTTTAAAGTTTCCTTGCTCTTGCTGTAAACTGTATTTGCAGATGCGTTGATTTCGTATTCATACTTATGAGTTGCTGTATAAAATTCAATTTCATACATTGCAGTTGTGTTATCATAATCAAGCTTTGCTTTTGTGTAGGTAACATCACTGCTTTTTAAGCCCGCGTCTTCCAATGCAGTTTCTTTTGCCTGATCAAGTGTTATTCTGTCCGAAGATACAGGACCTTCTTCACCTGTAACGATATTTTCCGATGACTTTTTAACAATTGCTCCGTCAGAAGCACGAACCCAGTATTCATACTCAATATCGTCAGCTATGAATTCTACATCATAAACAAACTGACCCTGCTCAAACTTGAATTTTGTCTCGGTGACCTTGGCGTCAACAGGATCGACATTGGCGTCTGCAAAGGCAAAGTTTTGAGCGTTTTCTGCTCCGATTGAAGAGCTTTCCGCAAACGCGCTTACCGTAAATGCCGTACCGAATCCGATTGCAGTCAGTGAGAATACTGCTACTAAAATTGTTATAATTGCTTTTTTGGGGGTTGAGAATAAGTTTTTTATTTTTTTCATAAATTTTGACTC
>CALYBM010000088.1 GCA_944412525.1 uncultured Ruminococcus sp.
ATGATCATGTCAAAATCGCCTGAAAGATCGTATGAATATACGCCTTCCTCGACCTCTGTCATCTCAACACCCGGCCAAGCGGCGTTGTTGCCGGAGCCTTCAGACCACATATAGGCGTAGACTGAACTCCAACCGTTATTGAGTCTGCAATAAACAGTATCTCCTGATGCCGCAAAGGCACCCACAGTACCCGCGCAAATTGCCGATACTGCAAGTATTAAGCACAAAACAAGGCTTAATACTTTGTGTTGTTTTCTTACCATAATGATTTTCCTCCAAATTCATTAATATGGTTGTGTGCGTGAAGATACTCAACACTACTCCACAATTACATCATTATTCTAACGCAACGGTAGTTTTATAATTTTCTTTTTTAGAATATTTTTCTACTTTATGATTACAAAAAATTCCTCTAAAATTTGTTTACATTGCACAACTTTATAGTTAACAATACACAAAAGAAAAACGAACAGCAAAATCCAATAATTTTACTGTTCGCTTCCGTATATATTTGCTGAAATTTACCTTAATTTGGCTCTGTCAGGTTTGGGTCTGATCGTCTGATTTTACTTTATCCCAATATGCTTTAAATGCCTGTTCGTTTTTGTTTTCACCGTATTTGTAGTAAACTCTGTCCTTGATGGCATCGGGAAGATACTGCTGTTTTACATAGTGGTTTTTATAGTCATGCGGGTACAAATAAAACTGCCCTTTGTTTTGGTTGTCCTCACCGTCATAGTGCATATTTTGCAGCTGTCTGGGAATAGGGCCGAACTTGCCGTTTTTTACATCCCGCATCGCAAGATTTATACCCATATACGCAGAATTCGACTTGGGTGCATTACAAACCATTACCACCGCATCTGCAAGCGGTATTCTTGCTTCGGGCAGTCCCACATCTCTGGCGATGTCAACACATGCTTTTACAATAGGGATAAGCTGCGGATAGGCAACCCCTACATCCTCACACGCACATACCATGAGGCGTCGGCAGGCACTGATTAAATCACCTGACTCAAGCAGTCGCGCGAGATAGTGTAACGCGGCGTTTGTATCGCTGCCCCTCATACTTTTTTGGTAGGCAGATACGATATCATAATGTTCATCGCCGTCTTTATCATAACGCAACGCACTTTTCTGCACAAGCTGTTCGACAATTTCAAGAGTTACTTTTCTTTTTCCATTTTCAATATCAGCAGAAATAACCGATAATTCAAGTGCATTCATTGCCTTACGCACATCGCCTCCGCAGCCGAAAGCTATTTTTCCGGCACACTCTTCAGGCAGGTCAATCTCGATATTCTGCTCCTGCTCAAGCATATTTTTAGCCCTGTATACTGCTCTGACAATTTCGTCTGGCTCAACAGATTTAAACTCAAAAACAGTCGAACGGCTTAAAATTGCATTATATACATAGAAATACGGATTTTCGGTCGTAGAAGCGATCAAAGTTATACTGCCGTTTTCAATATACTCAAGCAAGGTCTGCTGCTGTTTCTTGTTAAAATACTGTATCTCGTCCAAATACAGCAAAATTCCGTTAATCCCCGAAAAAGTATTGAGCTGTGCAACAATGTCCTTGATGTCGGAAGTTGAAGCCGTTGTGCCGTTGAGCTTTTTTAGGGTTTTGTTAGTCTTGTTCGCAATATAGGTTGCAAGCGTTGTTTTGCCCACGCCCGACGGGCCGTAAAAGATGAGATTCGGAATTTCCCCGCTCTCTATAATTCTTCTGAGCGGTTTTCCCTCGGCAAGCAGATGCTTCTGTCCGACAATATCGTCAAGTGACTGCGGACGAAATCTGTCCGCAAGAGGTTTTTTCACTTCCCTGCCTCCCTTCTGTCGGTATAAAAACAACGGGAACGACTGAAGCCGTTCCCGAATTTGCTTAGATGCTTATTCGTAAAGAGGATACTTTTTGCATATTGCCTCAACTCCGGCTCTTACCTTTTCCTTGCTGTTTTCATAATCATTGATAACAAGGGTAATGTATTCAGCAATTTCGTCCATATCAGCCTCGTTAAGACCTCTTGTGGTAACTGCGGCAGTTCCGATCCTTACACCGCTTGTAACGAACGGAGAACGGGGCTCACCGGGAATTGTGTTCTTATTTACAGTAATATAGCAATCGTCAAGGCGAGCTTCAAGCTCCTTGCCCGTAACATCTGTATCACGCAAATCAAGCAGAAGGAGATGATTATCGGTTCCGCCCGAAACAAGCTTGTTTCCTCTTTTAACAAGACCCTCTGCAAGTGCCTTGCAGTTGGAAACAACCTTTTTACCGTACTCCTTAAATTCAGGCTTTAACGCCTCACCGAAGCATACTGCCTTTGCTGCGATTGTATGCATAAGAGGACCGCCCTGAGTTCCTGGGAAAATCGCCTTGTCAATCTGCTTTGCAAACTCCTCACGGCACAAAATAAGTCCGCCGCGCGGTCCTCTGAGCGTTTTGTGAGTAGTTGTTGTAACAAACTCACAGTAAGGAACAGGATTCGGATGAACACCTGCTGCAACAAGACCCGCAATGTGTGCCATATCAACCATGAGATAAGCACCCACTTCATCGGCAATCTCTCTGAATTTTGCAAAATCAATTATTCTCGGATATGCAGACGCACCTGCCACAATAAGCTTTGGCTTGCACTCCTTTGCTTTTTCAAGCACCTTATCGTAGTCGATTCTGTGTGTAACGGGATCTACTCCGTAAGCTACAAAGTTAAAATACTTACCGGAAATATTTACTGGTGAGCCGTGGGTCAGATGGCCGCCCTCGTTGAGGTTCATACCCATAACCGTGTCGCCCGGCTCAAGCATTGCAAAATAAACAGCCGTGTTAGCCTGTGCACCCGAGTGAGGCTGAACATTCGCATGCTCCGCACCGAAAAGCTCGCAGGCACGCTTGCGCGCGATTTCTTCAACTATATCCACGCACTCACAGCCTCCGTAATAACGCTTTCCCGGATAACCCTCTGCGTATTTGTTTGTAAGATGACTTCCCATAGCTGCCATTACGGCAGGAGTAACTATGTTTTCGCTTGCAATAAGCTCAAGATTTCTGCGTTGTCTTTTAAGCTCTGCAGTCATTGCCTGTCCTACCTCAGGGTCATAACCGTTGAGGTATTCAAGTGATGCGATATTTGTCAATTCACTCATTTTAATTCCCCTTGTCTTTAAAATCATTATTTATAGATTGGCTGATAACGCCTTATCTCTTAATATATACAAATCATTGAGCACGGATATTTTTCCTGCTTCGTTTCTCAATGAGGCAGCACCCTTTATGCCCTTAAAATAACCTGCTACAAGCTTTCTTGCCTGCAAAAGAGCCATATGCTCGCCCTTATATTCAACCATTTTTTCAATATGGTCAACCATTACATCAAGCTTTTGTTCAAGAGTCGGAAAACAAATGGGCTCTTCGGGATTTTGCAAATAAGAATTTATCTGTGAAAATATCCATGGATTTCCGAGCGACGCTCTTCCGACCATTATTATATCACAGCCCGTTTTTTCAATTACAAATCTTGCTTTCTCCGCACTGTCAATATCGCCGTTAGCAATCACGGGAATGCTCACGGCATCTTTGACCGCTTTGATTATGCCATAATCAACGGGAGGCTTGTAATACTGCATTCTTGTTCTTCCGTGAACGGTTACGGCACTTGCACCCGCGTCCTCACAGATTTTTGCAATCTCGACGGCATTGGCATTTTCATCGTCCCAGCCCTTTCGTATTTTTACGGTAACGGGAACATCGCAGGCTTTTACAACTTCTCTGACAATTTCGCCGCATAGTTTCGGGTTCTTCATAAGAGCGCTTCCGCTCCCGTTCGAGCTGATTTTCGGTGCCGGGCACCCCATATTTATATCAATAAAATCCGGTTTATTGTGCATTGCTCTCTGTGCCGCCTGAGCCATACACAAAGGTTCATCACCGAAAATCTGAATACCGCACGGCCGTTCGGAATCGGAAATCTCCATCAGCTCCTCGCTTTTTTTGCTGTTAAAGGAAAGAGCCTTGGAGCTTACCATTTCGCTTATACAAAGACCTGCACCGAACTTCATACAAAGTTCTCTGTACGCTCTGTCGCTGACGCCTGCCATCGGAGCAAGCACAACGCCTGACTTCAAGAGAACAGATCCTATTTTATGTTCAATCATAAATTATCTTCCCATAGATTTCCTTGCACTGACCTTTGTGCTTATAAGCACCGACAAAACAACAATAACGCCTATTCCCACACAGATCCACGACACCATTCCCGCCGTGTAGTTAGTCGAATACTTTTTTTCACTTACAGTCTTTTCAACTGTGGGAGTTTGCGGATAAGTCGTTTCCTGCTGCGTTTCAACATACTGTGCCTGCTGTGTATAACCTTGGGTTTCCTCCTCATACGGCTCATCTGTCGCCGCGGTTTCAACAGGCTCTTGGTACTCCGTAGTTTCCTGTTGGGGGACTGTTTCGGGAATATACTCAGTCGTTTCTTCTACATAAACAGACTCTGTCTCAACAGGTTCGGTGTATTCCGGCTCTGTTACGACAGGCTGGGCAGTCGCAACTTCATCATCAATACCGTCTCCGTCCAAATCTACGGCGAGCACCGAATATGTGCTGAAAACCACAGCTATAACAAGCAAAGAAAAGCAAACCGCTTTTTTTAGCAAAAAATCAAATTTCATCTCAATACCCCATTATTCAGATTGTTGGCGTATATATTTTGATTATACCAAACACGCACAGCATATGCAAGCATTTATTTTTTATATAACGCACCCGTTAATTATATAATATTTTTACAAAAATTTTTAGTATTTTCAATTTATTATACATATTTATGCTGATTTTGTATTGATTTTTTTGTCGATATATTGTAAAATAGTTGATACAATAAATATTTTTTATTGCAAATTCCCAATCAGGAGGCTGATAATATGGCTCAAATGTACAAGATAAGAACAAAAAATAAAAATGTATTTCTTCGTGTAGCAAAAGGACATTTTGCTACCTCACACAGTCATACAAATTATTTTATAGATGTTACTACACAGAAAACAAGACTTTCTGAAGCAAAGGCTGTTGCAAAAGAGCTTGTTGCTACATATAGGACGAATACTATTGTTGACACCATTCTGTGTGTTGACGGAACGGAAGTAATAGGTGCGTGTGTTGCCGATGAGCTTACAAAAGAGGATTTTGTAAATATGAACGCCCACCAGACTATCTATGTTGTATCACCCGAATACATTGCAGGCGGTCAAATAATGTTTCGCGACAATTTAACTCCGATGATTGCGGGAAAGCACGTCTTGATTCTTGCCGCATCGGTGACAACGGGCAAGACCGCACAGGCTGCTATTGACGCTGCAAAATACTACGGCGGAATTGTTGTAGGAGTATCTGCAATTTTTGCTACGGTTCAAACCTGCGAAGGTTATCCCGTTTCGTCAATATTCGACCCGAATGACCTGGGCGATTATGAGAGCTACAATTCACATCATTGCCCGATTTGCCAAAAGGGCGAAAAAATTGAGGCTATCGTAAACAGCTACGGATATTCAAAGCTATGATATAAACTTATAAAACACGAATGAAATTTTAAGAGGGCAGCAAATATTGCACTGCCCTCTGTTCTTTTGCAAACAAACATCAATTATTATAACATTATATATAGGTATCTCGGTTTTTATTGAAATTAATCCGGGTAACCAAACGCTGTGTTCCACTAAAATAAAACTAAAAAACATTTAATTCTTGCCGAAAGATAAGACAGTTGTAATATTCTAAACTTTAATTTGACAAAACAAAAACAGCACCCTCAAAGGTGCTGCTTAAATTTGGAGCGGATGACGGGGCTCGAACCCGCTACCTCCACCTTGGCAAGGTGGCGCTCTACCAGATGAGCTACATCCGCATAAAATTGGTGCCTCCGGACGGAATCGAACCATCGACACGGGGATTTTCAGTCCCCTGCTCTACCGACTGAGCTACAGAGGCAAAAATGGCGACCCGGAACGGGTTCGAACCGTCGACCTCTAGCGTGACAGGCTAGCGTTCTAACCAACTGAACTACCGGGCCATTTGTGGTGGGAACAATAGGGCTCGAACCTATGACCCTCTGCTTGTAAGGCAGATGCTCTCCCAGCTGAGCTATGCTCCCACATGCCTATGTCGCTTCGTTTCGGCTTTGTACCTCTCGGCGACGGTATTTATAATACTACATCTTGGTTTAAATGTCAACACTTTTTTTAAAAAATTTATAAAATATTTTTGCCTCTGTATTTTGTCGGCAAATGAGTCGTTTTATGCATTACGAATTTTTTTCTTTAATAATTCTTTCAATATCTTCTTTTGTAAATACATATCTTTTATTGCAAAAATGGCAGCTCGCAGTTATAATTCCTTTTTCATCCGCCATAGAACGCAGGTCCTCATCACTCAATGTACAAAAATATCGTTCGAGCTTTTCCTTGGAACAACCGCACACATAATGCACAGGCATTTCGTCAAGAACCTCGACTTCAAAGCCCTCAAGTGCCGTCTTGCAAATATCAAGAATACTCATACCCTTGGCAAGCATTGTTGTAACAGGGTCAAGCTTTTCAACATTTTTTTCAAGTTTGTCAATCGTTTCATCATCGGCACCGGGCAAAAGCTGTATAAGCAAACCTCCCGCAAGCATGACCTCGCCGTCCTCCTTGTTTATAAGCACTCCGAGTGCACACACCGTGGGAATCTGCTCGCTTGTTGCAAAGTAGTTTGTAATATCCTCCGCTATCTCTCCGCTCACAAGTTCAACCTGACCGATATAAGGCTCGCCTGTTCCGTAATCACGCATTACATTCAAAACACCGTTTTTGCCTACGGCTTTAGACACATTAATTTTTCCGTTTGGATAAAACTCCGTGGGACAGTCGGCATTTCCTACATAGCCCTTTACATTTCCTCTGCTGTCACCTACGGCAATAACGGGACCGAGTTCACCGTCACCCATCACACGCAAATTAATTGTTGCGTCCTTTTGCTTTAACATCGCCCCCATAATAGATGTTGCACAAAGCAGTCTGCCGAGTGCCGCAGTGGCACTTTTTGAAAGATGATGAAGTTTTTTGGCAGTAAACACTATATCGGAAGCATCTATTGCCGCAGCCATAATTGCTCCGTCGCTCGTAATACAGCGAATTATTTTATCCATTTTAATTTCTCCTCTTTAGTCCTTTTTGTTTCTCGAATTGACCATTCTTGCAACATAAATTACTCTTTGCTCAGTATCCTTAGGCGGGTCAAAGCTTAAATCGCCGTAAACCGCTTCAACCGAAAAGCCTGCACCGCAAAGCAGTTGTCTTATTTGGCTGTCGGAATACGCCCTTTCGCTGAAGTTTTCGGTAGAACGGTAGTACACACCGTCCTCCTCCTCAAAAAAGTCAAGGGTAATGTTGACGGTATCGTTTTCTTCAAGGCTGTTTTGCCATACGCAAAACACCTGCTCGTTTTCAAACGCAAATGTATTGTCGCATAGTACTTTTCTGTGCTTATACAAAGTATTTACATCAAACACAAACAGTCCGTCATCATCCATAAACAGACCCACTCTGTCAAATGCCTTTTTGACATCATCAATGTCGGTCAGGTGGTTTATGCTGTCCAGCGTACATACGCAGGTATTAATTGTGCCGTAAAGGTCAAGCGACTGCATATTCTGCTTTAAATATAAGATATTCAGTCCCTCTTCATATGCCCTCTGCATAGCCTCGCTTAGCATATCTTCGCTTGAATCGACTCCGTAAACATCTATGCCTTTTTCTGCAAGCAACCGTGTAAGGCTACCTGTTCCGCAAGCAAGGTCAAGCGTTATCCCCGCATCGTGATTATGACGCTTAAAAAGCTGCAATAGATACTCACAGCGTCTTTCGTAGTCGGCGTCTTTCATAAGACCGTCGTAAAACTTTGCAAATGAGCCGTAGCTTTTCATCACTTATCTTCCTTTTTAAGAAGTCTGTCAAGCACAAGAGTATATCCGTATGTGTCGTTGTCAAACAAAGCACGCTTCACACGGCTGATTGTCGCAGTGGAAGCTCCGGTATCTTTTACAATTTCTGTATAGACCTTTTTTTCTGTCAGCATCTTAGCAACAACAAGACGCTGTGACATAGCCTTCAGTTCTGCACTTGTGCATAAATCCTCAAAAAAGCGGTAACAATCCTCCTTGCTTTCCAAGGAAAGAATTGCATCAAACAAAAAATCGGTAGAATCATTTTTAAGCTTAGAATTCATTATTACGCCTCCTTGGTCTTAAATCATTTCATACACTAAAATTTTAGCACACAAAAGTGTAAAAGTAAATATTGAATGTAAATTAAAAAAAAAATTAATACAATCAATATATTAATTTAAAAGAGATCGGAATACAAAATGTAATTCCGACCTCTCTTTGAGTCTTTAAATTTCGTTGTCCGTAATTCTTATCGCAAGAGCAGTTATGTCATCGTCGGGACACTCTCCCCTGCGTTTTATGGCTTCGTCAACCACCACGCGGGCAAGCTCTTCGGCACTGCCCTCGTTCCAGCTTCTTATAAGCTTTTCAAGCCATTTTTCGTCTCCCGTTATTACTCCGTCTGACACCATTACCACCATATCTCCCGATGAAAGATTAACCGTATCTGATGAAAATTTTACTCCGTTTAAAATTCCTACAGGCAAGGACGGCATTTCTCTGACCATTACTCTGCCGTTTTTTCTTATAAATGTCGCAGGCGCTCCCGCTTTTTTGAGAGTAACCCTGCCTGTGTATAAATCAATTCCTGTTAAATCAAGCGTTGACAACGACTCGTCTTCGCTTTTTACCATAAGGGCAGAATTTACAATTTGAAGGGAGCTCTCGGCAGAAAGGCCCGAACGAAGCAGCCTGCCCATTACGGAAACCGCCATATTTCCGTCAACAGCCGCCCTGCCTCCTGTTCCCATGCCGTCGCACACAAGAGCGTAGGTTTTGCCCATACCGTCATTAAAGTAGTCAAGGCAGTCGCCGCAGAGCCTGCCGTTGTTTGCAATGTGCTGATTGGAGCCTATTTCAACATCATAAATCGGCATCTCACATAACGCCGCTCTTATTCTGTCGCCCTCACGGGTAACTGTGGGGAGGTCAAATCTTCTGCCGCAGCATTTAGACACTTCTCGCATTATTACTCCCCGCGACAGCTTTGCATTGCTTTTATCGGAAAGCTCAAGCTCAACCGTCATTTTTCCGCTGCCCGATACCAAACACACACATTCAACGGGTATTGCGCCCAAAGCGTTAAGAGCCGACATAATTCTGTCCGAGCTTTCCGTATCACAACGCATTGTGTTTTTAAATTCCTTTGATAAATCGCTTAAAATATCGCTTACTCCTGAAAATTGTCCAGCTACCACGCCTCTCACATCTGAAACTCTGCGTTGAGCCTCAAGTGCCGAAAGGTATTCTCTGTAGTTGATATTTATACTCCTCGCGATTTCACCTTTTTTGCAGCAGTTTTTTACGAATGACTCTTCAACATCTTTTTCATCAACACGCCCCTGTTTTTCGAGCAGTTCCTCCAGCCTGAAAAAATCATCTCTCGTAACTCCGCGTCTGTGTTCGTAGCAATATGTTTTTAAACCGCAGTTGTTGCAAACCTCTTTTTCAACGCTTTCACACACTACTCCGAAGCTTGGGGAATAAAGCTTTCTTAACTTTTCGGAAACCGAATTGACATCGTTTCTGACATTGTAAATCGCCTTAGACGCAAAATCCAGCCGCATCACAATATTTTTGCGAAGTACATCTGAAAGCGATGAGCTTTTTTCATTTGAGAAAAGCGGCGAAATTATATTGCCCAGCTCCTTTGGCAGAATCATAAACACTACGGCTCCGACAAGGCTTTCTACAAACACGGCGCCAAGCTCCGTGTTTTGCCCGAACGCAAGGCACATTACACCGTTTGAAATTACAAAACTTATTGCGCAGCCCAGCTTTCCCACAGGTGCAAACATTCCTGCCATAAGGCCCCCGAATGCAAACCCGCCGCACACAAAGCCCTGTAATCTGCTTGCAATGCTGAACACCGCACCTGTTGCAATTCCGCAAACGGCACCGCCGTTTATTCCGCCGTATCTTGCACAGAGCAGAATAGCCGCAACAGCAATAATTCTCCCCAGTGATATACCCTCAAATGTAATGCTTCCGAAGGCAAGAATAAATACACAGCCTGTCATTACAAGACTTGCAGTTTCCTGCTTTGAATACGCCGCAATGCCTCTTTTTTCACTTGAGAGCATGACCGCTGTGCTGATAAAGTACGCCCCCGCTCCCGCAAGGACTGCCTCTATAAAGCAATCGGCAAACGACGAAAGAGTGCTTGTACTCGCAAACAGCAGTGCTATTCCCGTTGCAACAGTCGGCAAAAAAGCTGCAAGCGGAGCAAAAAGCTTACTTTTGCTCACACGCTCAATGTCACTCATAAGCCATCTGAGTGCACCTATCGCGGCAACTACGGCTATGTACCTAAAGCTATCCGTCGGTTTTAACAAGAGATAACCGAAAGCTGTCCCGACAAGTGACGAAAAAAGATATCTTTTCGGCACTGCCGCCGCATAAGACGCACCGAACGGGGCAAGCTCTCCTATGATTGTTGCTCTTGAAATAATGATTCCGCACAAAAAATATATTGCATTTGTTATTCCGCTTTTAGCAAAATCGCTGCGGCTGTCACTTTGTTTTTTTCTTAAAGCCTTTGTACTTTCCATAATATTCTACATCCTTTTATCGAAATCATTTTATTTGTCTTTACTATTTAATTATATGATTAATAAAGGAATGCTTTTGTCATTATGTGAATGAATATTTTTATATTCTTTTGTAGAAATTTTTGTAACCGAAATCATATCTCGCACTAAAGGTCAATTAAATAAATTTAAAGCCGACAAGTACCGCAATATTAAAAATATTGTATATTACTAAATTTTGATTTATAATTATGTAATATACACCGCTTTGAAAGGAATGTATTTATGATTATTATGTCGATTGACCTTGGCAAAGCCAGAACAGGGATAGCCGTTTGCGACAAAACGGAATTTTTAGCATCTCCTTACACCGTTATATTTGAAAAATCACCAAATAAGCTTATAGAAAAAGCCGTTAAGGCGGTATCAGACACAAAAGCCGAGCTTGTCGTGGTGGGACTGCCAAAAAACATGGACGGTTCTGAGGGAGAAAGTGCAAAAAACGCAAGAGCCTTTGCCAAAACACTTGAAGAGCATACAGGTATTAAAACCGTAATGCAGGACGAACGGGGTACGACAATTACTGCACACAACTTTTTGAATACAACCAATACAAGGGGCAAAAAACGAAAAAATGTAGTTGACGAGGTAGCAGCTACAATTATTTTACAGGATTTTTTAGACGCACGAAAAAAAGGCTGCAGCGGCACGGAATAAACTCCAACCGTTGCAGCCTAATTATTTTTTAATTGACTTCATTGTAATAAACACTCAAAAACAGCTCGTAAAAATCACTTTCGTCAACATAGTACTCGGCGTAGCTCTCGCCCATCTTCGATTCACCCGGAACCGTCTGCATATCTACAGACAGGCCGTTACTCATCACTACAGACTCCGCAAGATAACAGATTTTGGACGGATTCAAGTTAGTACAGGTATAAGGCGATGAAGCATTAAAGAGGCTTACAGGAGTTGTAATATCCTGCTTTGTTTGAGAAATAACCTTGTTCATAAATTCAGTAACATAAAGCTGCTGACGCTGCATTCTCAGTGTATTGGCATCGGGACTTTCGTGATTTCTCGTCCTTACAAAATCCTCCGCCGTATCACCCTCAAGGTGATAGCTTTCACCCTTTGTAAAATCGCCTATTGTCTCCGGAGACACAACATCAACTCCGCCTATGCTGTCGTTAACAGCCGCAATACCGTCAAGATCAAGAGCAAGGTAAGATTTTATGGGGATATTGTAAAAAAGTCTTTTTACCGAATTTACGGTGTTCTCACAGCTTGTTTTCATTCCGTCGCCGTATGCATAGGCAAGACAAATTTGCTGTGTTTCGGTGCCTACATAGCCGCCGTTTGCTGAATATAATGTTACATCAGTCATCGTATCTCGGGAAATATTGAGCATTGATATTTTTCCCGTCTTTGTATCAACCGCAAGCAATACTATGACATCAGCCTGTCCGCCCGTTCCCTTGACCTCGCTTTGTTCAAGTTCACGCTTATCAACACCCATAAACAATATACTCGTTACATTGGTATTAAGCTGATATGTTTTGCCGTTATATACTATGTATTCACCGTCGTTTTGAACCTCAACACCCTCGGGAGCTGTTATATTGTAGTCACCGTCGATCAATTCCTGACTTCCTTTAATTATCAAAAAGGTAAAGCTTCCCACTACTATCAAGATAATCGAAAGCAAAACACAGGCAACACTCAACAGGATCTTTTTCCAAAGTTTCATTTTCTTTTTTGATCTGCCTCTGTGCTTGCTGTGCCCTCTGTCACTTTTAACAAGCGTGACACCGTCAAGCTTTGTTTTATCATAGGATTTTACGGAACGCGTCTTTGAACGATGCGGTTTCATAAATACATAATCTGAAATTTCATCTTTTATTGACTCCGAACTTGTTTTTTTATCAGATATTTCAGGAGAATTTACCGCCGCTTCCTCGTCAGCCTTTGTAATTTCCTCAAAGCTATCATTATTCTGTTTGTTCATCATTAATCAGCTCTCCCAAAACAAGATACCGTCCCTCACCGCTGTTTAAACAGGTGCTCAAAACAATTATATTACTGTTGATGTCAAGGTCAACGCCCTCCCTTGTATTGCTGTTTACGGAGCGTGGATTTAAAATCATATCAAGAAAATCCTCGAAAACCCTGTCATCGGAAAAATCAAATGTGTTCATAATATGTCTGTCGTCATAAACAAAGGCAGAGACAACCTCATATGTCAGCTTTCTGTCCTCGGTATAAATATAGAAGTATTTGTTTGTGTCAAAAAACTCCTTGTCCTTAAATTTATGCAAGTCGGCAAACATTGAGCCGTCAGCCATATTATGACCGTAAAGTACTGTAACCCTGTCATTAAAATCCCTTGAATTGCAAAACTGTGAATAAATCGCCCCCGCATAACTGTAGTTGCCGTAAATATCATGGTCAAGATAGAAATTATCGTCGGTTGAGTGGCGGCAAACAGGATAGTTAATATTGGTATCAGGAACATATATCCATGAATAAATATCCGGATTTTGCTTTATAAGTGAATCAAAATCAATGGGATTTTCGGCTTTTTCCACATCAATTTCAGACGGAGATGTTATTTCTGTGCCCTTATCAAGGTCACCCGCATATGAGCTTGCAATGCTGTTGTATTCGTCTTTACTCTCACTGTTAAGCACAAGCTTTGTAACAAGGTATATGCATGCACTCAAAAAAACAAGAGCAAAAAACACTATTACGGCTATTAAAGCTGCATTTTTTTTATTTTTCATTGTTATCACCTAAAAATCAAGGGATAAAATTATATATTTATCTTATCTTAATCAAATCACAAACACATAATATTGTGACAATTTTATCATTTTTTTGTCTGATTGTCAAATTATTAACCATGCAACAAAAAACAGCCCCCATCATAACACGGAGGCTGTTTCTTAATACTTAATTACTTGCTTTTGTTCGTTCTAACAAGCATAACAACAGCAGCACCACATGCCATCAGTGACAACGCACCCACTGCGTAAGGAATTGCATCGTTTGCACCTGTCTGAGGTGATGTCGTGCTCGTATCTGTGCTTACCGTACCGGTAGCAACCGTACCTGCTTTTTGGTAATAAGGTGTAACCGTGATGTCGCCGGTAATAATAAGCCTCATTTCGGGGTCTGTAAGTTTATTTTCTGTTGTATAAGGTCCGTCAATTTCCCAGTGATCAAAAGTATATCCCTGGTTAGGCTTAGGGCTGATGCTGACAACCTGATTGCCGTTCTCATCAATCTCAGTTATAAACTCATAGCTTCCGTCTCCACCCTCTGTCGGGATAATGTCAACCTCATACTCCAATGATGAGTCCGGAGCCGTCGTTGCAACAGGGCTGTTTACTCCGCCTTCAGCTGCGAAAGCAGGAACGGATGCAAAAACAACCATAACAATTGCAAATAAAACAGAAATGGCTTTTTTCATTATAATCTCCTCCTCTAAATAAAACACAAAGATTCCGTAAAGCCAGTAGTACTCTTTAGTATCAAAAAGAGTATAACACAATTTTTCAATTATGTAAATAGGAAAAATAAAGAAATATTAATAATTATTGTACAAATTTTGTATTATTTTTCCTTAAAATCTTAATTTAGTTAAATCAGCACACACGCCTATTGCATATTGTGTCTGCTGACTGTATAATATATATGATTAATTATGCTTTTAATTTGAAAGGATTTTGGATATGACTACAGCACAGCTGCAACAAAAAATTACGGAGCTAAAAAAAGAGAAAGATGTTTGTATTCTTGCCCACAGCTATCAGGCTCACGAGATTTTGGAGATAGCCGATTTTACGGGCGACAGCTATAAACTCAGCGTTGACGCAAGCAAAACCGAAAACAAAAATATCCTCATGTGCGGCGTACGCTTTATGGCGGAAACCTGCAAAATACTATCCCCCGACAAAAAAGTATATCTTGCCCAGCCGACTGCCGGATGCAGTATGGCCGACCAAATGGACAAGCAGCTTATTTCCCAGGTTAAGAAGATGTATCCGGACTACGCTGTTGTTGCCTATATAAATACAACCGCCGACCTCAAAACAATTTGTGATGTTTGCGTAACAAGCTCATCAGCAGTAAAAATTGTTAATAATATGGATGAGAAGAATATTCTCTTTATACCCGACTGCAACTTGGGAGATTATGTTGCAAAGCAGTGCCCCGATAAAAACATTAAGCTTTTAAACGGAGGCTGCCCTATTCACGCCTGCGTAAACACTGACGATGTTAAAAAGGCAAAAGCTATACATCCAAACGCAGAGCTGCTTGTTCACCCCGAATGTACGCCCGAAGTCGTTGCCATGGCAGATTATGTAGGCTCTACATCCGGAATTATGGACTACGCCGTAAAGTCCGATAAAACCGATTTTATTATCGGAACGGAAATCAGCATAGCAGAGCACTTGCAGTATATGTGCCCCGACAAGAATTTCTACATTCTCACAAACAAGCTGATTTGTCCGAATATGAAAACGACAACTCTTGTCGATGTTTACAATTGTCTTATGGGCAAAGGCGGCGAAGAAATCGTTTTGGATGAAGCAACAATAAACGACGCAAAAAAATGTATTGACGAAATGATAAGACTCGGTTGATGGTACTCTATATGAAGAAAAAAGCTTTAATTGCAATGAGCGGAGGAGTTGACAGCTCAGTTGCCGCTTATCTTATAAAAGAACAGGGCTTTGACGCAACGGGAATTACGCTTAAGCTCTTTGACAATGAGGACATAGGCGAAAAAAAAGAAAAAACCTGCTGCTCGCTTGATGATATTGATGACGCACGCAGCGTTTGTTACAAACTGGGTATTCCTTATTATGTTTACAACTTTAAGGACAGCTTCAGGGAAAATGTAATATCACGATTTATAAGTGCTTATGAAAACGGTACAACTCCCAATCCCTGTATTGACTGCAACAGATATATAAAGTTTGAAAAGCTTATGCAAAGAGCAGATGAACTTGAATTTGATTATGTGGTTACGGGACATTATGCCGTTATTGAGTATGATGAAAAATCAAAGAGATTTTTGCTTAAAAAATCTGCCGATTTATCAAAAGATCAAAGCTATGTTCTGTATTCTCTTACTCAAAAACAGCTTTCAAGAACATTGTTTCCTCTCGGAAACATGAAAAAGGAGCAAACCCGTGAGATTGCGGAAAATCTCGGACTTATAAACGCGGCAAAGCGTGACAGCCAGGATATTTGCTTTGTCCCTGACGGCGACTACGCAAAATTTATTGAGCAGTACACGGGAAAAAGCTATCCCCACGGAAATTTTGTTGACGAAAACGGTAAGGTTTTGGGAGAGCACAAGGGAATTATCCGCTATACCGTAGGGCAGCGCAAAGGCTTGGGTCTTGCACTGCCGCACCCGATGTATGTCAAGAAAAAGGATCTTGAAAAAAACGAGGTTATTCTTTGTGACAACGAAAGTCTTTTCTCCCGTGAGCTTTACGCTTCCGATATAAATCTTATTTCCTGCGAAAAAATTGACAAACCTATGAAGATAAAAGCAAGAGTAAGATATAATCAAAGCGAACAGCCCGCAACGGTTGAACAGCTTGACGAAAACACCCTTCACATTGTTTTTGATGAGCCGCAGAGAGCCATTTCATACGGTCAGGCAGTTGTTTTATACGACGGTGACTATGTGGTGGGCGGCGGCACTATCTGCAAATCACCCAAATAAAATACCAAACGGTCGATGACAAAACATCGACCGTTTTTTGTTTGATTTTAATTTTTTATTTCCCTTTCAATAATTTCAAGGGCTTTTTTTGCGTCGTTTTCTGTCAGCTGAGGTGTGTCGCCGAGAGGATAGTCTATCCCCAGATTTTCGTACTTTACCTTGCCGAGAGTATGATAAGGCAGCGTTTCGATTTTCTCGATGTTTTTAAACGGCTTTAAAAACTCGCCCAATCTTTTTAGCTCGTCGTCGATATATGTGATTTTCGGAACAATTACATGCCTTATTCTCATTTTCACATTCTTTTCGTTAAGATACCGCGCAAAATCAAGGATATTTTCATTGCCGTGTCCCGTAAGCTTTTTATGATCCTCATTGTCAATATGCTTAATATCGAGCATTACAAGGTCGCAGACAGCCAACAGCCTTTCAATTTTCTTCATTCTCTCGGTATTTTTTCTGTCAAACAAAACTCCCGATGTATCAAGGCAGGTATTTATATTTTTGCTTTTTGCAAGCTCAAACAGCTCAATCAAAAAATCAAGCTGTAACATAGGCTCCCCGCCCGTTGCGGTTATACCTCCCGTTGTATAAAACGGTCTGTTTCTCTCTATTTTTTCAATAATCTGTTCGGCAGTATATTCCTCGCCCGTATCCAATGCCCAAGTATCCGGATTGTGGCAGTAAAGGCACCTCATCGGGCAACCCTGAAAAAACACAACAAATCTTACGCCCGGTCCGTCAACCGTGCCGAACGATTCAAACGAATGAATTTTTCCTGTCATAGAATTCACCTGCACTTATCAATTAAGGGCGGAAATAATCCGCCCTTTTCGATTTTTAAAATTAAATTGAAGAATGGAATGTTCTTGCAATAACCTCATCCTGCTGTTCCTTTGTCAGCTTAATAAAGTTTACGGCATAGCCCGAAACACGAATTGTAAGCTGCGGATAAAGCTCGGGGTGCTTTTGAGCGTCAAGCAAAAGCTCTCTGTCAAATACATTTACATTGAGGTGGTAACCGCCCTTGTGCATATAGCCGTCAAGCAATGCAACAAGGTTGTGGTTTCTCTGTTCCTCGGTCTTTCCGAGTGCCGCGGGAACAATAGTAAATGTGTTTGAAATACCGTCCTGTGAATCCATAAACGGAATTTTTGCAACAGAAGCAAGCGACGCTACCGCACCGTTGCTGTCTCTGCCGTGCATCGGGTTTGCACCCGGAGCAAAAGGCTCTCCGTACTTTCTGCCGTCGGGAGTTGAGCCTGTGTTTTTACCGTAGGAAACATTAGAAGTAATGGTTAATATTGAGGTTGTAGGAATACCGCCTCTGTAAGTGTGGTTCTGACGAAGGTAGCTTATAAAGGTATGAAGCACCTCTTTTGCAATATCGTCAACTCTGTCGTCATCGTTTCCGTATTTTGGGAAATCTCCCTCAGTGATATAATCGGTAACGATTCCGTTTTCGTTTCTTACAACCTTTACCTTTGCATATTTAATTGCAGACAGTGAGTCGGCAACAACCGAAAAACCTGCAATACCCGTTGCAAACCAGCGTGTAACATGCTTGTCGTGCAATGCCATCTGCAAACGCTCATAGCAGTATTTGTCGTGCATATAGTGAATGATGTTGAGTGCGTTCACATAAACCTGTGCAAGCCATTTCATCATAGCCTTGTACTTGCTCATTACATCGTCGTAGTCAAGGTAATCTCCCTCAACAGGGCGGAACTTCGGTCCTACCTGCTGACCCGTAACCTCATCAACGCCGCCGTTAATTGCATAAAGCAGGCACTTTGCAAGGTTTGCTCTTGCCCCGAAGAACTGCATTTCCTTGCCGATCTTCATTGAAGATACGCAGCAGGCAATGCCGTAATCGTCGCCGTGAAGCGGACGCATAAGATCGTCGTTTTCATACTGTACTGCGTGGTGCTTGATTGACATCTCGGCACAATAGCTCTTAAACTTTTCGGGAAGCTGAGTTGACCATAATACCGTAAGGTTAGGCTCGGGAGCCGCACCGATGTTGTTGAGTGTGTTGAGATAACGGAAAGACATCTTTGTAACAAGCGGGCGTCCGTCTGTTCCTATTCCGCCGATTGACTCGGTAACCCATGTCGGGTCGCCTGCAAAAATCTGATTGTATTCGGGTGTACGGGCAAAGCAAACCATTCTGAGCTTCATAATAAAGTGGTCGACAATTTCCTGTACCTCTTTCTCTGTTATTGTACCCTCTGCAAGGTCACGGGCAGCGTAAATATCAAGGAATGTTGATGTTCTGCCAAGGCTCATTGCCGCACCGTTTTGCTCTTTTACGGCTGCAAGATAAGCAAAATAAAGTGCCTGTACGGCCTCCTTAAAGTTTGAGGCGGGCTTTGAAATATCACAACCGTAAATCTCAGCAAGCTGCTTTAACATTTGAAGAGCTCTTATCTGCTCGGAAAGCTCCTCGCGCTCACGAATAACATCGGAATACATTATAATTCTTGTTGTATCCTTTTGATGCTGCTTATCCTCGATAAGTCTGTCAACACCATAAAGAGCCGCACGGCGGTAGTCGCCTATAATTCTTCCTCTGCCGTATGCGTCGGGAAGTCCTGTTATAATATGGTTTGTACGGCATTTTCTCATTTCGGGAGTATATGCGTCAAACACACCTGCGTTGTGAGTTTTTCTGTGAGTTGTAAAAAACTCCTGAATTTCGGGGTCAACCTCATAGCCGTTTTCCTTGCATGCCTTAACCGCCATTCTGATACCGCCGTAGGGCTGAAGCGAACGCTTTAAGGGTTTGTCGGTCTGCAAGCCGACAATCTGCTCTTTGTCCTTGTCAATATATGCGGCACCGTGAGATGTGATAGTTGAAATAACCTTTGTATCCATATCAAGCACGCCGCCTGCTTCTATCTCCTGCTTTTTAAGCTCGCTTACTTTATCCCAAAGGTCAAGAGTAGCCTGTGTAGGGCCTTCGAGAAACTCTCCGCCGCCAAAATACGGAGTGTAGTTTTTCTGAATAAAATCTCTTACATTGATTTCTCTTTCCCAGCTTCCGCCTGTGAAGCCTCTCCATTCATTTCTCATTGCTATACCTCCATATACAATATTTACTGGTAAAATATACTAAACAAAAAAAGCCGACTTGGTCTGAGCTTTCGCCCAGACGGTCGGCTTTTAACAGTTATACTCCACTGTGGTTGATTCCACTGTTCCGTCAGTCATATAACACCATAAAAATAACATTTTTTATTTGAGTTGTCAATACTTTTTTTTGAATAAAAAAAGTTCTGCGTTTCGCAAAAAAATCATTGATTCAAATACATTTTTTTGAGCAGTTTGATACCCGTCGCGGTTTTAAAAATTTTTTCCTTCGCGGTTTGTGCCGCTTGAATACTTGCCCCGTCTTCAAACAGATTTACAAGAAAATCCGCTTCAACCAATATCTGATACGGCATTGTATCAATATTCGTGTATGTGTGATGATGCCCGACTATATAGCAGACCTTTTGTGTAAATTCGCTGTCATACCCAAGGCTTGAGAGCAGCTTTTCAGCCTGCGGCGGTCCCTCAATCTCTTGGTATTTTCCCGCACTTGAATTGTATTTTTCTTCGCTCTGCTTTATTCCTATATCGTGAACAACAGCCGTAACCTCAAGCAGGTTTTGACTGTACGGATCAAGGTTTTCGCACTCGCCTATGATTTTTGACAAAGAAAAAACTTTTAAAAAATGGTTTATTCTCTTTGTATCTTTGCCATAATATTCTATCATGGCCTCTATTACTTTTCCGCTGCTTTTCATACTCTTACTCCTAATCTTTACATTTTGGTTTAAG
>CALYBM010000089.1 GCA_944412525.1 uncultured Ruminococcus sp.
AACAAGAAATACCGTAACGCCAACAAAAACTTTATTTTTTAAATAGTTTAATAGTTCAAAGCTTAATATGGTTTTAAATTGTTTCATTTTTAATCTCCTGTCCCCCGTTATTTGTATGCTCTACAAAAATATCATTTAGTGACGGTTCAAAAACTTTAATTGTATCGACATCAAAATTTTCAATAATTTCTTTCATTGTTTTATTCTTATCAGCAGCAGATTTCAGTTTTATTGTCAGCTCACCGTTTTTATCAATCTTGCACTGTGGACCGAAGTGCTGAATAATCTTTTGAGGATATTCAGTTGAAACAACAAGACGATCGAGTGTATAGTTGCGTTTGATTTCCCTTATACTTCCCTGTATTGCAATTTTGCCGTTATTTATTATAGCTATCTTATCGCAAAACTCTTCAATATAATTCATCTGATGGCTCGAAAACAGCACTATCTTCCCCTTGTCTATTTCCTCCTTTACCACTTCCTTAAGTGTCATCGCGTTAACAGGGTCTAATCCTGAAAAAGGTTCATCGAGGATTATAATCTGCGGGTTATGTGCAAGAGCGGTAACAAGCTGTATTTTTTGCTGATTTCCTTTTGAGAGGGTATCAAGCCTTTTATTTCTGTACTCGCTCATTTGAAGTCTGTTAAGCCAATTATCAACAGACTTTAAAGCATCGTGTTTTGAAAGACCGTTAAGCATTGCAAAATATACAAGCTGGTCAATGATTTTCTTTTTTGGATAAAGTCCCCTTTCTTCTGGGAGATATCCAATACGGATTTTACTATGATCTATGGATTTTCCGTCAATTAAAATATCTCCGCTGTCAGCGGGAAAAACATCCATAAGTATTCTGATTGTAGTAGTTTTTCCTGCTCCGTTTCTTCCGAGCAAACCAAAGGCTTCTCCGCTTTCGGCAGAAAAAGATATACCTTTAAGAACCTCTTTATCGCCAAAGTTTTTAAATATGTTTTTTACTTCAAGTTCCATACAATCCTCCGAAATCAAATATTTTCATCCCAGAAAAGTTCATCTAAAGTTTTTCCGAGAACCTTGCAAATAGATATACACAAATGTATAGTGGGGTTATAATCCCCTTTTTCTATCGCCGATATAGTTTGCCTTGACACCCCTACCATATCAGCAAGCTGCTGTTGCGAAATATCCAGTGCCGCACGGGCACTTTTAAGCCGTAAATTTTTCATTCTTCACTACATTCTTTCTTATTGAGAATAATTTTTATTATTGCTGATAGCATCATAATCAAAAAAGCGGCTGCACACATAGGATTTACGGCATGCTCGTTAAGCATTCCGTTGGTAGTAAAAGAGTTATTGTTGTACGCTAAGTTAGATACAAATGAAAACATATTAACAAAAATTATTAAACAGGATAGAAATACAAAGTAATATATGCTGTTTTTATTTTTTTCAATACCGAAGTAAGCATCCTTAAATATACAGATGACCACACAAACTGTTACCGATATGAATACGCCTAAAAACATCTGTACAGATGTTATCGCCCAATTTATTGAGAGAACATCAAGCATTCCGCACATTACACAATAAAAGATCAGCGTAAAGAAAGAGTACTTATATGCGACATTTCTCGCGATTAGCTGCCGCTCGTCATATTCAATTTTTCTTCCTTGTTTCCTTCTTAATGCAGCAATTATCGCTATGAAAACAAATACTGTAATAAATCCACATATAAAACCTATTTCGTGATCTGACATAAACATTCCTCCAAAATATTTAGGATTAATTTCATATGGATATTATAAATCATCTTTTACATAATGTCAAGTATATTTTACATATTATAAAATATAAAAAGCATTGGCAAATATAATCATCGCCAATGCTTAAATATATTTAGTTATTTAAAAAATCAAGTAACTGAAAAGTGATTAACTATTCATTGTTGAGCAGCATTCTGTCGTTTTCAAGCTTTGCTCCGCTCACCTTTTCAAACATTTGCAGCAGATGCTCAACAGTTAAATTCTTCTTTTCTTCGCCTGAAATATCAAGAATAATTTTACCTTCATTCATCATGATCAAGCGATTGCCAAGCCTTATCGCATCGCTCATATTATGAGTAATCATTAAAGTTGTAAGATGATTGCTCTCTACAATTTTATCAGTGATATCCAAAACCTTTGATGCAGTTTTGGGATCAAGTGCAGCCGTATGTTCATCGAGCAGCAGCAGTTTGGGACTGTTCATGGACGCCATAAGAAGAGTAATTGCCTGACGCTGACCTCCCGACAAAAGACCTACTTTTGTAGAAAGTCTGTTTTCAAGACCTAAGTCAAGCTGTGAAAGCAGCTCCTTAAAATATTTTCTGTCAGAGTTTTTTATCGCCCAAGAAAGTCCTCTTGATTTTCCTCTTCTCATGGCAAGAGCCATATTTTCCTCAATCCACATATCAGTGGCGGTGCCGACCATCGGATCCTGAAAGACTCTGCCTATATATTTTGCACGCTTGTACTCAGGCAGGTTTGTGACATCAATATTGTCAATAAATATTTTTCCTTCATCAACGGGGTATGTTCCTGCTATTGAATTGAGCAAAGTTGACTTTCCCGCTCCGTTTCCGCCGATTACGGTGACAAAATCTCCCGTATTGAGCGTAAGAGAAAGTCCGTTAAGAGCAACCTTTTCATTAACCGTACCGGCATTAAAAATTTTGGAAATACTTTTAATTTCTAACATTATTGTACCTCCTTATTTCTTTTTCCGGGTTTTGAAAAATATGTCTTTTTCATATAAGGTATAGCAAGGAAAATTGCAACTACTATTGCAGAAAGCATCTTCAATAAATCTGTATCAAGACCAAGGAATATTACTGTCTGATAAACAATATAATAGATGATTCCACCCACTATAACGCCTGTGAGCCTTAAAATAAAGCTTTGTGAAAATCTTGAAAATACCGCTTCGCCGATTATAACAGCGGCAAGTCCGATTACTATTGCACCTCTACCGTCGTTGATATCTGCTTTGCCCGAATACTGTGCAAGTAAAGCACCTGAAAGAGCAACAATACCGTTAGATATAATAAAACCTATAACCTTGTTTCTGTTGGTATTTATGCCCTGTGCACGAGCCATCTTTTCATTGCAGCCCGTCGCACGGATCGCCGTACCGAATTTTGTACCGAAAAATGCGTACAAAATTGCTACAATAACAACACAGAATATTACAAGGACAATGAGGGCCTCATTTGTGCGAAGCTGTGTTAAAAGAACATCAAATTTTCTTGCCGGCAAAGCTTGATTTGCTTTGCCCATAATTTTTAGGTTAACAGACCATAAAATAAGCTGAGTGAGTATTCCTGCCAGAATTGCCGGAATACCCATTACTGTATGAAAAATACCTGTTAACAAGCCTGCACCCATTCCTGCTAATGTTGCAATAAGCATTGCTGTCCAAACATTCCAGCCTGCCGCCATAAGCATGGCGCACACCGCCATACCGGTAACCATTGAGCCGTCAACGGTAAGATCGGCAAGGTCAAGAATCTTAAAAGTTATGTAAACTCCTATAGCCATTATTCCCCAAATCATACCTTGTGCAACAGCACCCGGCATTGCACCGAGGAGTCCCGTAATATCCATGTTTTTACTCCATTCCTTTTTATACCACAAAACTGTGCCGCTACCCTGCGGGGAGTGGCACAGTGATATGTTAATAAATATTAATAATAATGAGCCGAATACTCAAAATAAATTACTCAAGTTCCTCGTAGTCGTCAGGAATTTTGATTCCCAATTCATCGCAGATTGTCTTGTTGTAGAGTTTAGAAGTATCTTTATCATACTCAATAGGCATCTCAGAAATATCCTTGCCGTCTTTGAGAATTTCAACAGCCATTTCACCTGTAATCTGACCGAGTTTTTCATAGCTTATAGCCAAAGTTGCAATACCGCAGCCTTTGCAAATTCCCGACTCACCGGCAATTATCGGAACCTTTGTAGGAAGCACTACATTGTTTATAGTTTCCGTACATGATGCCGCAGTATTGTCAGTGGGAATGTAAATTGCATCGGAAGCAGACGCAGCAGCCTCAGCAACCTGTGCAACATCGGAAGAAGCGGAAAAAGCAAATTCCTTAACGGTAAGTCCCTTGTCCTCGAGATATTGTTTTACAATCTTTACCTGATATGCGGAATTGGGTTCTGCTGAGCAGTAAAGAATGCCGACATTATTAGCCTCGGGGATAAGATCGATTATCATTTGTGCCTGATCTTCAAGAGGAGCAAGGTCAGATGTACCTGAAATATTACCGCCTACCGTACCTGAAAAATCATCAATCTCAAGTGCAACGCCGTAATCGGTAATTGATGTGCCCAAAATAGGAATATCCATACTTGCGTTAGCAGCAGCCTGCAAAGCAGCTGTTCCGTTAGCCATCATCAAATCAACATCTTTAGAAACAAAATCGTTTACGATTGTTGTGCAGGTGTTGTTATCACCGGCAGCATTCTGCTCAAGGAATTCAACATTGTCTTCGCCCAAGCCCTCAATAACGGCTTCTTTAAATCCCTTGGTTGCAGCATCAAGTGCGTCATGCGTAACGAGCTGGCATATGCCGATTTTATACACATTATTCTCGTTAGCGTCACTTGAACTTCCGCCGCAGCCGGCAAGCGCAAACGACATTGTAAATGCTGCAAGTAAAAACGATAATACTCTTTTACTTTTTTTCATAATCTTTCCTCCTGAACGCTTTTACACTTTTATGTGTTAAAATAAACTTACAAGCAGTATTATACAACATATTATAAAATATTTCAATAGTATTTACTATATTCATTAAATATAAATAATTTAAAATAATAAATTTTGTCTATTTTGTCGCAACATTTTTGTCACCCAGCTGATATTTAAGCTCCTTTATCATAACATCATTAAGTGTTACCCAAAGAGATGACGGCGCTTTCTTCATCTTAGATGAATCGGTAAGATAAAAAATAACAGGTGTGTTTCCTTCAAATATCTCTAAAACACGCTTAGCCTTAAAGAACAACTCGGTATTTAAGTCATCAATACGAAGATAAAGTGCAGTTGGCTTTTTGTCTGTTGCTTTTTTATTCTGAATTACAGTATCCGTATTTGTCATATTATTTGAACACTCGTCATTTGTGCGAGCGCTCTCGAGTGAGTCGCAAATCAGCTTGGGTTCCTCGTTTTCCTTGAAATTCAGACTTCCTCTCGCGACAATTACATTTCCCTCATTTAAAAATACGGAAAATTTTTCGTAAACATTGGGAAATACAACAGCCTCCATTGAGCCGTATCTGTCTTCAATATTTACAAACGCCATAATTTTATTGTTTTTTGTAAGCTGTGTTTTTACCTTGGAAACGAGACATACGAGGGTTACTTTTTTTCCGTCAAAGTACAAGCCTGCGTCATTTGAAATAATATCAGCAGTTTTATCAGCCTTTATAATGTTTGAAAACCGAGTATATTCGTCCATGGGGTGACCGCTGAGATACATTCCCGCAATTTCGTTTTCCATATGTAAAAGTTCTTCTTTTGAAAACTCTTCCAAGTCGGGGATTACAGGCTCGGAAGAAGTAGTTTTTTGTGCAGTGGTTCCCATATCAAAAAACGAAAGCTGTCCGCCCATATTACGCTTTGTTTCATACTCAAGGTCATCAAGTACCGTTTTGCAGACCGCAAGAAGCTGACGGCGGTTTGCACCGAGCGTATCAAATGCACCGCACTTTATAAGGCTTTCTATTGCGCGGCTGTTCATATTTCGGCCGTAAAGTCTTTTACAAAAATCATAGAAAGAGCTGTAAGGTCTCGATTTTCTTTCCGCAATAATCTCATCAATAAATTGTCTACCGAGATTTTTAATTGCAAGCAAGCCGTATCTGATGTTGTTTTTTGATACGGAAAATCCGTGATTACTTTCGTTGACATCAGGAGGCAAAACGCTGATTCCAAGCCTTTGACATTCAACAATGTAAACGGACATTTTGTTTTGGTTATCAAGAACACTTGACAGAAGTGCCGCCATGTATTCTCTCGGAAAATAGCATTTTAACCATGCGGTTTTGTATGAAATAGTAGCATACGCCGCAGCGTGCGACTTATTAAACGCATAAGAAGCAAAGCTTTCCATTTCATCATAAATTGAGTTTGCTGTTTTTTCGTCAACACCACGCCTTATACAGCCCTCAACTATAATATTGCCGTTTTCATCGCAAAGTCCGTTGATAAAGATATTTCTTTCCTTTTCCATAACGGCGTGTTTTTTCTTGCTCATGGCTCTGCGAACTATATCGGCTCTTCCAAGGCTGTATCCTGCGAGCGTGCGTAAAATCTGCATTACCTGTTCCTGATACACAATGCAGCCGTAAGTAACTTCAAGAATTTCCTTTAAAAGCGGGTGCTTGTATCGGATATGAGAAGGGTGATGCCTACAGTCAATATATGTCGGTATGCTGTCCATAGGTCCTGGCCGATAAAGTGATAATACTGCAATTAAATCTTCAATGCTGTCGGGCTTTAATTGAGTGAGAACATTTCTCATGCCCTGGCTCTCAAACTGAAATACGCCTTCGGTATAGCCCTTTGAAATCATCTCGAACACTTTTTTGTCGTGTTCGTCAATATTATCACTGCAATATTCCGGATTACTTTCTCTGATAAGCTTTTCCGCATCATCAATTACCGTTAAATTGCGCAAACCGAGAAAATCCATTTTTAATAATCCCAGTTCTTCAAGCGTCGTCATAGGAAACTGCGTAACCACATTATCGTCATTTTTAGAAAGCGGTACATAATCGGAAACGGGCTTGTCGGTTATAACAACACCTGCCGCATGCATAGTTGCGTGACGCGGCATTCCCTCAATGCTCATGGCTATGTCAATAAGCGTTTTTATCTGTTCGTCCTCGTTGTAACGCTTGCTTAGCTCGGAACTTATTTTAAGTGCTTTTTCTATTGTAATGTTTAGCTCCATGGGAACAAGCTTTGCGATAACATCAACAGTCGCATACGGAATCGCAAGTGCTCTGCCGACATCACGAATTGCTCCTCTTGCCGCCATGGTACCAAAAGAGATAATTTGTGCCACATGGTCTTTGCCGTATTTATGTACCACATAATCAATAACCTCTCCCCTGCGTTCCTTGCAGAAGTCAATATCAAAATCGGGCATACTGACACGCTCAGGGTTTAAAAATCGCTCAAAAAGAAGATTATATTTGATTGGGTCAATTGCGGTTATTCCGATGCAGTAGGCACACAGCGAGCCTGCTCCGGAGCCTCTGCCGGGACCGACGGGAATTGATTTTGACTTAGCATACTGAACAAAGTCATTAACTATTAGATAGTAATCTACAAACCCCATATTTGATATAGTGGATATTTCGTATTCAAGCCTTTCAACAAGAGATTTATCGGGATTTTCACCGTAATGCTTATATAATCCCTCATAACAGTTTCTTCTGAAATACTCAAGATGATTTTCATTGTTCGGAACATCAAATCTCGGAAGTTTACGCACTCCGAATTCAAATTCGACATTGCACCTATCGGCAATTTTTTGAGTGTTTTCTATCGCATTCGTGTATTTGCCGAACACCTCAAGCATTTCCTGCTCGGATTTAAGATAAAATTCACTTGTTTTAAATTCCATTCTGTCATTATCGTTAATTGTTCTGTTGGTTTGAATACACAGAAGTATATTATGAGTTTTGCTGTCCTCTTTTTCAATATAATGGCAGTCGTTTGTGGCAATAATATCTACACCGATTTCATCGGCTATTCTGACAAGATTGGGAATTATCCGCTCTTGCTCTTCTATGCCGTGATTTTGAAGCTCAATAAAAAAATTATCTTTGCCAAATAAATCTCTGTAGTACAACGCCTTTGATTTTGCAGAATCGTAATCTCCGTCTAAAAGCTTTTGCGGAATTTCTCCCGCAAGGCAGGCAGAAAGGCAGATAAGCCCCTCATGATATTTTTCAAGAAGTTCATCATCTATTCTGGGCTTAGAATAAAATCCTTCCGTAAATCCCAGAGAAACAAGCTTTATTAAATTTTTATAACCCGTATTGTTTTCGCACAAAAGCACCATATGATAATATTTTTCATGAGCAGAGCTTTTGTCAAAGCGAGAGTGAGGCGCCACATAAACCTCGCACCCTATAATCGGCTTAACTCCTTGTTTTTTACATTCTCTGTAAAAATCTATTACTCCATACATAACACCGTGATCCGTTATTGCAATGGAGTCCATTCCCTTTTGTTTTGCGGCAGAAGCTAACCTGTTTATACGGCACGCACCGTCAAGCAGGCTGTATTCTGTATGTACATGTAAATGTGCAAAAGCCATATTAATCACCGTTTACCGTAGCATTAATTTTTCCGTCTGAAAATTCAAGTGTAAAAATATCTCCTTTGCTTAATTGTTTGCAGGAGGAAATTACAGCACCGTCCTTTTCGGCGATAGAATACCCCCTTGAAAGCACTGAAACAGGATTGAGGCTTTCAAGCTTAGCGGAGTATTTTTCAAGACATGAAAAACTTTCGTTATATTTTTCGCTTATAATATTTTTTAGCTTGTCATTTAAGCTTTCAAGCTTGTTTTCGTATTCACTGATTTTTGACTGCGGCGAAAATACTGCCAATCTTCTCTTAAAATCAACAAGGTTTAAATTATTTTGTCTTACACGGGCATCAATTAATGACGACACATACTGAAACTGCGAATTATAATAGGACATAAGCTCCGACTTATCCGGCACGGCTATTTCAGCAGCGGCAGACGGCGTCGGGGCACGCAAATCGGAAACAAAATCACATATTGTAAAATCGGTTTCGTGACCTACTGCCGAAATCACAGGAATCTTGCACTCATAAATTGCATCGGCAAGAGCTTCATCATTAAAAGCCCACAAATCCTCTATGGACCCTCCTCCCCTGCCTATTATAATTAAATCGCATAAGTTGTACTTATCAATCGTCTGTACTGCCCGAACAAGCTGAAAAGGTGCGTTTTCTCCCTGAACCAAAACAGGACACATTACAACATCGACGCAGGGAAAACGCCTACGCAGAATATTGAGAATATCCTGAACTGCCGCACCTGTAGGCGATGTAACAACGCCGATAGCAGTTGGAAATTTAGGCAAGGTTTTTTTGTGTGCAGGGTCAAAGTAACCTTTTTTGCTAAGCTTGTCTTTAAGCTGTTCGTAGGCAAGCGAGAGTGCTCCTATACCGTCAGGCTGCATATCCTCAATATATAGCTGGTACTGACCTGTCGGCTCATAAACAGATACCCTTCCGTGACAGATTACTTTCATTCCGTCAACGGGCTTGAAACGCAAATTTCTTGCATTACCCGAAAACATCACCGCACGGATTACTGATTTTTCATCCTTTAGTGAGAGATAAATGTGACCGCTTCTGTAATGATCGGTTAAATTTGAAATTTCACCCGACAAAAAAACAAGATTAAGTTTCGGGTCATTTTCGATTATTGACTTAACATAAAAGTTAAGCTGTGATACAGAAAGCACACGAGGTGCGGTTAAATCAGGTTTATACATATTTAAACTTCCTATAAGCAAGATAGGCTATTCCTGCCGCATTATCGGCAGAAAAAGCAGGTTTTGCAAAAACAGCGGCAAATTTTTTAGAAATAGAATCTTTTATTATTTTATCAGACATTACACCGCCCGCATACAAAAGGGGCATGTTGCCGTATTTTTCAATCAGTCTTTCGGTCATCATTTGAAGCGACTTGTTTATGTATTCAATGCAATAAGCGGCAACATATTCCCTGCTGTTCCCGCTTTCAAAAAGTTTTTTGCAAAGATTTTCAATTCCGCTCAAACAACAGTTACAGCCTTTCATCGCCGGGTGTACTGTAATGGGTTCGGTATTTCTTAACGCAAGCATTTCAAGCTGAGGTCCGCACGGAAATTCAAGACCGAGCATAACGCCCACTCGGTCAATCGCCTGACCTGCGTGCAAGTCAAGTGATGACGCGGCAAGTTTTGCAGTAAAGCTGTAATTTTTGCCCTCTGCAATGACAGCTTCGGTTGTACCGCCGCTCACATGAAACGCGATAAAATTCTTAGTAAATAAATCGTCACGCCCCGAAGAATATATAGCAGCGGAAATATGTCCTTCTTGGTGTGAAAAGCTAAACAGCGGAAGTGAAAGCGCAGATGATAAAATTTTTGCCGTGTTTTCTCCAACAGTGAAACACGGCATATACGAACCCTCAATCGGTCGTGGCTTGGTAGATACTCCGATTGCGGCGATATTTGCAACATCAATATCTTTAACAAGGCTTGAAAAAAGAGCGTGAAGCTGAGCAGTATGGTGAAATACCGCATCGCTCTGACGCAGTCCCAGCTGCCCCTTTTTTACGGGCAAAAGCTTTTTTTCCTGCAACATCTCTCCTGTTTCATCGTTAAACAGAGCTGTTGATGTTGTGTAGTTTGATGTATCTATTCCGAGAAAAAGACTCATTTTAATTCCTCTTTGCTGCGAACAAACGCTCCGAGTACGCCGTTTACAAACTTATTTTCATCTATCGTATATTTTTTAGCAAGTTCAACCGCTTCGTTTACCGACACACTGTCGGGAACACTCTCAAGATATTTTATTTCATAAAAGGCAAGTCTTAGAATTGCGAGAGACGGCTTTGAAATTCTTGAAACAGTCCATCCTTTTTTAAGATACTTAGAAATATCGGCGTCAATCTCATCTATTTTATCTTCAATAGCACTTACAACGGACTGTGCATAACCGCACACGCCTCCGACAAACAATTCGGAATTATCTTCAAACACATCTTCCAAAGGCTTATCATCAAACGATTTTGAAAACAAAAGCATAAAAGCCTGTTCTCTTGCTTCGCTCCTGCTTAGGTTGTTCTCATTTATGTTTGGTTCATTGCTCATTTTACTACCAACTTTTCAAAGAAATTATTAATCATTATACCATAATTAAAAGAAAATGTAAATTATTTAAGCAAAATATGAAATACAAATAATAAATTCAACTTGTAATTTTCACTGCTTCTGAGATTTATGCTTTTTATTCTCTCTTCTCAGTGGATTTATATCGGAAAAATTATTTTTTGCACATTTTATAAAATTTAAGAGAGTTGAAATTATAATCGATCTTGTTTTGCTGTCCATATTTTTCAGTGACTTAAATACCACAGATGAATTTGATTTCCAGTTTTCAGCTATTTCATTAAAGGTTTTGTCTTCGGAATTTTTAAGGAGAGAAAATATACCGTCGGCAAAAAGCTTTCTCTGTTCATTGCTCATATTGCCTAACAAATCGCTTAATGTGTGGTCAAAAAAAGCACTTGTGTTTGTCATTTCGTTAAGTGTTACAAAGTTGTTGCGTTGTATTTCCCATGAATAAATATCATGCTGTAAAAATCCTTTTTGTGTACTCTTTACTATCGTATATTTTTCGGCGTGTTCAAACATCATACCGAAAATGGAAGACTGAGGTAAATATGTATGAATTTTATTAATTATTTTTTTAAACCCACTGTTCTCAATGGTTTTTGAATCAAATCCGGGACCGTCATGATTATAAACATCTCTTATTCTTTTTTGAATGTTGGAACTGCAAAACGAAGCTGCATATACTGCGAGGTTACCGCCCTTGGAGTGACCGCCCAAAATTAAATTGCCCGAAACTTTTTCTGACGCCTCTTCAAGATATTTTAAAGCAGTAGTCTGAGACGGCAGAGGAAACATGTAGTACATATTAAAATCCTCCTGCCAGCCGACAACTGTATTATCTGTTCCTCGGAATGATATAAAGTGACAATTCTTATCAATTTCGATAGTCACGGCAGAAAATTGGAGTTGTCGTTCTTCGTCAACTATGTTGACATACCCCGACAGCTTCATATTCATAAATCTTTGTGAATCGCCGCAGGCTTTAAGAAGCTGAGTATCTCCGTGCCAGAGAATTTTGTCGTTATTTATATCAGATGCAAAGAATTTTTCGCTTGCATCTTGTATTGAGATTCTGTCGTTTATGTCCCCGGAAACTATATCGTCAAAAGGGAAATATGATATTCTTGACAAAATGAGTGCGTCAACATTATTAAATCCGTCCTGTTTTACGGATAAATCTCCACGCCATTTAATATAATCAAATACATCAGCCAAACAAAATCCTCCCTTTATGTGCGAAAACGGACGCAAAAGCATCCGTTTTAAATAAACTATAAATCTGTATCATCTATATCATCGCTTAACGCCTTAATATCATCCGAACGCTTATCTTTTGTATAATATGAGAACGGTGCAGAAATTATAATTGCTCCGTAATAGGTAATAAAACGCCATAAAAGGATAGCCGGTTTTATTTTGTTGACATCGCCGATAACAAAAAACTTTGAAAAATACATTGTAAAAGCAAGCTCCGCTCCGCCCGAAGCGCCGGGAAGCGGCACAAGATTGGATGTAAAAAGCACAAATGACTGTATGCAGATAAAATCTATAAAACTTGCTGCCGTTTGACCGTTTTCGATAGCGATTTTAGGCATTTCAAATGACACATAAATAAAATACGGTACCGAAAGAATGGCAAGTACCTGTATTGCAACAAGAGTATATGTGCCGATAATTACCTTGGGATTTTTAAAAAGGTCACTGTTTGCTTTATGAAACATTTTAACCTCAGTATAAAGCCGTTCTGCCTTTTTTTCTGGATTTTTTATGAACTTAAATTTTTTCATAATCTTATAGGTCAGACTGATGATTTTATTTGTAATTCCGGAGCAAAACGAAACCACAACAAACATAGCTGTTACAAGCATTTGAACTGAAAATCCGAAAACGATAAACAGAGTCGACCATATATTTGTAAAAGCACTTTGAAAATAATCGAATTTGAATATTACGGCAAATACACTGAACGCAGTTGTAACAATCTGATAAACTATGAATTTTTGCGTCATACACGCAGATCCAAAGCCAACTCCGATATTCATCTTCGACATCAAATATAACTGCATCGGCTGTCCTCCTGTGTTTGACGGAGTGATAGCACCGAAAAAAACACCGACGAACGCCACTTTGAGAGCGTCGATAAACCTAAAATTTTTGTACTGCGTTCTTACAAAAATGATTGTAACCAAGGTATCAATAAAAATATTGGATAAAAACGCCAAAAAAGCAACTATTATCCAGCCTATAATAAAACTGTTAGGTGTTGAGAGCAAATCAATCAAGCCGTCCTCGGAGACAAAAAAGAACACGGCTAAATATACAGTTATGGCAAAAACAATAAGATTAAATATCAGCTTTCCGCTTATCTTTATTTTTAGCTTTTTATTTAACAAAGCAATCTTCTCCTGCAAATCAGAATAGGTTGTAAAAAATAAATCGCAAATTTATTAATAACATTACTATGATACAAAGTTTTTCGGAAAATTGCAATATATAATCAGCAACATTAATGTAAACTAAGGTACATTTTTGTAAATGAAGACATTATTTTATATAAAGTTGAGCAAATATCATAGTTTTGATTTTTGTCATTGTAAAAAGAATAACAATATGATATAATAATCTAAATTAAAAAAAGGTGAATTATATGGAGTTATTTGGTTTTATAAATGTTTTCGGACTTATGTTTGCTGTTATACTTGCTATCCCCAATGTTGTGTATCTAAAAACACACAGTGTTGACCTGAGCGTAATTGATAACAGGGCAATGCTTTACATTGAGCGCATAGGCAAATACGGCAGTTTGATTTTGATGAGTTTGAACATAGGTATTCTTGAAGAAGGTTTTACTTCGCCTGTTATGCAAAAATACTGGATAATTTCTACAACATTTCTGACAGCAGTATATGTGATACTTTGGATACTGTTCTTTAAAAAAGAAAGAAAAGGGATTGTTTATTTGCTCACAATTACCGCCTCGTTTATTGTAATACAAAGCGGTCTGCTTCAGGTAAAAACTCTGCTTTTGACGGCGGGAATTGTATATTTAATCGGAGAGATGTATGTTACATCTAAAATTTTCAAAAGTTAATTAAGCGAGGAATTTATGAATGTAATAATGCTTTTAAAGCCCAAAGATACCGTAAAATATATCTATCAGGACGACACGCTCAGACAGGGTCTTGAAAAGATGAAAGCTCACAGCTACACCGCGATTCCGGTAATTACGAAGGGTGGGAAATACGCGGGAACGGTGAGCGAAGGCGATTTTCTGTATTACATAGTTGACAAGGGCAGTCAGGGTATTAAAGAGCTTGAAAATTACTTTGTGCGGGATATAATCCGCCAGGACTTTAACCCTGCCGTTGAAATCAGCGTAGATATGGATGAGCTTTTGAAAAGAGCCATGAACCAAAACTTTATTCCGGTGACCGATGCACGGGGAACATTCATCGGTATAGTTACAAGACAGGATATAATTAAATATTTTACAGAAATGCCGCATTCATAACTGAATGCGGCATCAATACTTTTATTTTGTTTTTCCTATATCTTTTCTGAAGTGTGCACCGTCAAATCTAATTTTATCGACTGCCGCATACGCTTTTTGGAGTGCCTCGTCGAGGCTGCCCGCTCTTGCGGTAACTCCGAGGACACGACCGCCGTTTGTATAGAATTTGCCGTCTTCATACTTTGTCCCTGCGTGGTAAACTACAGCTCCGTCGATTTGTCCGTTATCATCAAGACCGAATATTTCTATTCCCTTTTTATACGCAAGCGGGTAGCCTCCGCTCGCCATAACAACGCACGCAGCCGCTCCGTCGTACCACTCAATATCAATATCCGATAATTTCTCGTCGATGACAGCTTCACAAATATCCACAAGGTCAGTTTTAAGTCTGGGTAAAACTACCTGCGCCTCAGGATCACCGAAGCGAGCATTATACTCGATAACCTTTGGTCCGTTAGGCGTGAGCATAAGTCCGAAGTAAAGACATCCTTTAAAAGGTCTGCCCTCTTTATTCATGGCGTCAATAGTCGGTTTGAAAATTGTATCCATGCACACCTGAGCAATTTCATCTGTGTAGTATGGATTTGGACTTATTGTGCCCATACCGCCTGTATTGAGTCCTTCGTCGTTATCATAAGCACGCTTATGGTCTTTGGAGCTTACCATAGGCTTTACACATTTTCCGTCGGTAAACGCAAGTACAGATACCTCGGGACCGGTCAAAAATTCCTCGATAACTATATTGTTACCAGAATCACCAAACTTCTTGTCCTCCATAATGGACTTGATTGCAGCAACAGCTTCATCAATAGTCTGTGCAATAATTACACCTTTTCCGAGGGCAAGTCCGTCAGCCTTGACAACTACAGGTGTTGTATTTTCTGCTTTGACATACTGTATTGCCTTTTCCGCATTGTCAAAAACCTCATACTTGGCAGTCGGAATATTGTATTTCTTCATAAGATTTTTTGAAAATACCTTTGAAGCCTCAATAACAGCCGCTTTAGCGTTAGGTCCGAATGCTCTTATACCTGCATCTTCAAACGCGTCAACCATACCATCTGCAAGCGGGTCGTCGGGAGCAACAAACGCAAGGTCAATTGAATTTTTCTTCGCAAACTCAACCATACCATGCTTGTCCATAACATTAATATCGATAATCTCAGCGTCTCTTGAAATTCCGCCGTTGCCGGGTGCACAATAAAGCTTTGTGCATTTCGGACTTTCAAGAAGCTTTTTAACAAGAGCGTGCTCTCGGCCGCCCGAACCAATCATCAAAATATTCATAGTAACACCCCGTATCAGTGATGGAAAAGTCTGATTCCCGTAAACGACATGGTCATATTGTATTTGTTGCAGGTTTCAATTACATTGTCGTCACGAATTGAGCCTCCCGGCTGAGCAACATACTGAACGCCTGAGCGTTTTGCTCTTTCGATATTATCGCCAAACGGGAAAAACGCATCTGAACCGAGCGAAACGCCTGTAAATGTTTTGAGCCATTCCTTTTTCTCTTCCTTAGTCAAGGGCTCGGGCTTTGTTGTAAAGAACTGCTGCCAAACACCGTCTGCGAGCACATCCTCATAATCATCCGAAATATACACATCAATGGTGTTATCACGGTCAGGACGCCTGATATTTTCTACGAAAGGAAGGTTCATAACCTTCGGATGCTGCCTTAAATACCAAATGTCAGCCTTGTTTCCTGCAAGACGGGTACAGTGAATTCTTGACTGCTGACCTGCGCCTACGCCGATTGCCTGTCCGCCCTTTGTGTAGCAAACGGAATTAGACTGAGTATATTTAAGTGTAATAAGAGCAATCAGAAGATCACGCATTGCGTCTTTTGGGAGCTCTTTGTTTTCTGTTACGATATTTTGCATAAGCATTGCTTCATCAATTTTAAGCTCGTTTCTGCCCTGCTCGAATGTTACTCCGAATACATCCTTATGCTCAATGGGTGCGGGAACATAATCAGGATTAATTTTTATTATATTGTAAGTACCTTTTCTTTTTGTCCTTAAAACTTCAAGAGCATCGGGAGTATAATCCGGAGCTATTATTCCGTCGGATACCTCTCTTTTGAGGAGAAGGGCTGTCTGAACATCACAAGTGTCAGAAAGAGCAACCCAGTCGCCGTACGAGGACATTCTGTCTGCACCTCTTGCCATTGCGTAAGCCGAAGCAATCGGAGAAAGCTCTAAATCATCTACAAAATATATCTTTTTCAAGGTATCGGAAAGCTCTGTAGCCACAGCAGCTCCTGCCGGGCTTACATGCTTAAATGACGCTGCGGCAGGAAGTCCCGTAGCTTCTTTAAGCTCCTTTACAAGCTGCCATGAGTTAAACGCATCAAGAAAATTAATATAGCCCGGTTTGCCGTTTAAAACTTCAACAGGCAAATCACTTCCGTCTTGCATAAAAATTCTTGACGGCTTTTGATTTGGGTTACAGCCGTATTTTAAAGCAAGTTCGTTCATTGTAATCATCCTTTCGTTGTGAAATTACTTATTTTTGTTGATTATTCTTGACTCATATTTATCAGTCGCAATGTCGATATAACGAACAAAAAGAGAAACCTTGTTATCCTCATTAAGAGAATCCCAGATTTTTTTTGCAAAAGTATCAATATCATCGTTGCCGATTTCAACTAATGTAGGTTCGCCCTCAAAGCTCGGAAGCGGATTTCCGTCGCCCATATATGTGTGAATAAATCTGCCTAAACCTGCAACAGGTGAATCATATGAAAATGTGTATCTCTCGCAGCACTCGGGATTGCCGTCGGCACTTTTGAGAATGGACATAGCGTAATTCATTTTTCCGTCACCGCACTTTACAATACCCGAAATACGAGGCGTATAGTTGGGTGCGTCCGGCTCAAATTCACGAGTACGCAGCGACTGCTCAAATGTCATCTGCTGATTCATAAGCTCGTAAATTGTATCTGTCTGATCACCGTTTGTTACGATGGTCTTGTTTCCGAGTACGCGTACCGGTGAATATATAATAAGGGACGGGTCAACAAGCTTTGACGGGTCAAAAGCCTGAGTTTTGATTCCGTCTGATGTTTCGACAAAAACTCTGTTTCTGCTGTTTTCGCTTCTTCCCATAATAAAATACGCAATAACAGCTTTTGTGCCGTCCGCACTTTTGCCGATTACAATGCCTCTTCCGGGATAAGAGGTTGAAGCAATGTCATTAAAAAGAGATACAGGTTTCATATTTTGCCTCCGTTATTCTAAAATTTCCGTTTTATTATTTTTAACAATTATTTTGTCATCACAAAAAAGCGAAACTGCTTTCGGAAGAATTTTCCATTCAGCCTGCTCCATAACTCTTTTTTGCAGAATCTCAGGTGTATCGCCGTTTTTTACTTCAACTGCCTGTTGAATGATTATCGGACCGCCGTCACAAATTTCATTAACAAAGTGTGCGGTTGCACCTGTTACCTTGACACCCTTTTTAAGAGCAGCTTCGTGAACTTTTAATCCGTAGAAGCCCTCGCCGCAAAAGGAAGGTATAAGCGACGGGTGAATATTGATTATTTTATTTTCATATGATGCAATTACCTTTTTTCCGAGTATTGTCATAAAACCCGCAAGCACAACAACATCGGCAGACTTGCTTTTTAACAGCTTTGTCAAAGCTTCATCGTAGTCGCCGAAATCTGCAAAGTCCCTACGCCTTATAACTTCGGTTTCAATATCATGATTTTTTGCACGGGTAAGTGCGTAGGCATTGGGATTAGATGAAATCACACAGGAGATTTTTCCGTTCTTTATCTCTCCCCTGTTTTGTGCGTCAATTAATGCCTGTAAATTAGTACCTCCGCCCGATACCAAAACTACAATATTTTTCATTACTCAAACACTACTCCGTCATTTCCTTCGATAACTTCACCGAGAATTACCGCGTCTTCGCCGTTAGACTTTAATACTTCCAAAGCCTTTTGTGCGTCCTCCTTGGAAACAGCGGTTACCATTCCGACGCCCATATTAAATGTATTGTACATATCGTGCTCGGATATGTTTCCGACTTTCTGCATAAGCTTGAAAATCGGAAGCACGGGAATATTATCTTTCTTAATTTTTGCGGTAAGTCCTTCTTTAAGCATTCTCGGAATATTCTCGTAAAATCCGCCTCCCGTTATGTGGGATATTGCTTTAACATTTACGCTGTCGATAAGAGCAAGAATCGGCTTTACATATATTTTTGTAGGAGTAAGCAAAGCTTCTCCGAGCGGCCTGTCAAGCTCCTCGTATTCAGCGTTAATTGAATTTTCGTCAATATCAAATATTTTTCTTACAAGTGAAAATCCGTTTGAATGAACACCTGATGAACGCAGTCCGATTAACACATCTCCTGCTTTAAGATTGGAACCGTCAATAAGCTTTGACTTGTCCGCAATGCCTACGCTGAAACCTGCTACATCATATTCATCAACAGGCATAAGGCCGGGATGTTCCGCTGTTTCGCCGCCGATAAGAGCACAGCCCGACTGAACACAGCCCTCAGCAATGCCTGAAACGATTTCAGCAACTTTTTCGGGAATGTTTTTGCCTATAGCAATATAATCAAGGAAAAATAACGGCTTAGCACCGCAGCATATGATATCGTTTACACACATAGCAACAGCATCGATACCGATTGTATCGTGCTTATCAAGAAGAAAAGCAAGCTTAATCTTTGTTCCTACACCGTCTGTGCCGCTTACTAATACGGGTTCTTTCATTCCCTCAACATTCGGAGCGAAAAGACCTCCGAATCCGCCGATTCCCGAAACAACACCGTCAATTTTAGTGCGGGCAACATGCTTCTTCATAAGCTCAACGGACTTATATCCTGCTGTAACATCTACACCTGCTGCTTTATAACTTTCTGAAAAGCTGTTCATCATAATCCTCCGTTATATTTGATTTATTTTTTTTGCATATTTATCAACAAAAACAGTCCTCGGAATTTCAGCATTATAGCTGCCGCTGAAGCATCCGTCACAAAGATTTATGTTTGCATTAGACGCAATTTTTCTTACACTTTCAAGGCTTAAATAACCAAGCGTATCCGCACCGATAAACTCTTTGATTTCATCAGTGTTCATCTTGTTTGCAATTAGGTTGTCCTTATCGTGAATATCAACACCGAAGTAGCATGGGCAAATAAACGGCGGTGAGCTTATGAGCATATGCACTTCCTTTGCTCCTGCATCACGCATCAGCTTTACAATATGCTTTGAAGTTTCGCCCCTTACGATAGAATCGTCAACTATAACTATCCTCTTACCGCTGACATTTGCTTTGAGAGCAGTAAGTCTTGTCTGTAAAAGACGCTCTTTTTTATCTTTTCCTGTACCTACCGTTCTGCCGATGTATTTATTTTTTACAAATCCCATTCCGAACGGAATTCCCGACGCCATGGCGTAACCTTCTGCTGCCACAACACCTGAATCCGGAACGCCGCATATCATGTCGGCTTCTATCGGGAACTCCTCGAAAAGAAGCTCACCCGCTTTAATTCGTGCGTTATGAACGCTTAATCCGTCTATTACGCTGTCGGGGCGTGCGATGTAAACATATTCAAAAACACAAAGCGATGTTTTTTCGGCTGTAATTCTTGATTTATATGTATGAAAACCGCTTTCATTGATAACTACCATTTCACCCGGTTCAACATCACGGACAAATTCGGCACCTATACTGTCAAAAACGCAGCTTTCCGAAGAAATAACATAACTGTTATTAATTTTTCCTATACACAGCGGGCGAAAACCGTACATATCACGAAAAGCAATCAGCCTCGTAGGTGCACAAATTACTGTTGAGTATGCACCTTTCAGCTTATCCATTGAGCGAAGCACCGCATCTTCAAGGTTATCAGTATAGCATCTTTCGGAACCAATCACATACGCCATTATTTCGGCATTTGAATTAGACTGAAATATTGCTCCGCCTCTCTCAAGTTCCGCCCTGATTTCAGAAAAGTTTGTAATTGAGCCGTTAAGAGCAATTGCGATAGAACCCTCCTTGTATCTCAAAACAAGAGGTTGATTTGAAGCTCTGTCGAGTGTCTCGTTCGATGTATGTCTTACATGACCGACAGCAATTTTACCGTTTTTTAACTTTGACATAGTCTTTGAGTTGAAAACCTCAGAAACCATACCGAGTTCCTTGACGGTAATAAACTCACCGTCGCAATTTACCGTTATTCCGGCACTCTGCTGTCCCCTGTGCTGCAAGCCGAACAGTGCGTCGTGGGTAATTGAAACAATGTCAAGATTTTCATCATTGCTGTAAATACCGAAAACTCCGCACTCATCATTAAATTTATCAAACTGTGTATTTATGTCAACAAAATTATTTATCAAAGCTCTGCCACCTTAAGCTGCATTGCCTCATCTTTTTTGGCAACGCCTTTTTCCATATCTGATTTCATATTTTCAAGCTTTTCAGCAAGATTATCATCTGATAAAGCAAGCATCTCAACAGCAAGTATTGCAGCGTTTGCGGCTCCGTCGATAGCAACAGTCGCAACGGGAATGCCTGTCGGCATCATCACAGTAGCAAGCAATGCATCCATACCGTCAAGCTGAGCGGATTTACACGGAATTCCGATAACCGGCAGAGTGGTCTTTGCGGCGAGCACGCCTGCAAGATGTGCTGCCATTCCCGCAGCTGCAATGATTACTCCAAAGCCGTTCTTCTTTGCATTAGATGAAAACTCAATAGCTGCATCAGGCGTTCTGTGAGCACTCATAACATGGACCTCATACTCAACACCAAATTCCTTTAGTTTGCTAACAGCCTTTGATACAACAGGGAAATCGCTGTCCGAACCCATAATAATTGCAACCTTTTTCATAATTAACTCCTTTGCAAATTCAAATGTATAAGTATTTTTATTACTGAAAACACATTAAAAATACAACCTTATATATTATATTAAAAATTCGTCATGATTTCAATACAATAAAGCAATTATTTTAATAATTGACGATAAATTAATGCTTTAATTGTTTTTTTAACATAAAAACAGATTATTTACAGCATAAAACATCAATTAATCGTTCGGTTTTGCCGAAATCACTCCCTTTGATGTGACTCCTGTATCTTCTACAGCTTCCATATGCGGAAACAGCAAATTCATCCTACTGTCGTCAAATCGCCTGTCGAGATATACTTCAAATCCGTTTGACGCAGGAACACCGTTCTGTCTCTGGGTCCATCGGTATGTTGCGGAAACAGACATGACAGCATTAAAAATCATAAAAATTATAAGAAAAGTGGTAATAACCGATCCTATTCTTTTGGGAACTTTTTCAATCAGCTTTGAAGCAAAAGGATAGAGATACCTAACCCAAACAAGTCCCAAAAAGCCCCATATAAGTGCAAACATAAGGTTTGTTCTGCCGTCAAGATTAAAAGGAGTATTGCTGTAATCCCATGAAACAGTGCCGAATATCATTTCTTGACACCACGAACATATGTATTCAAATCCGGCTCCGATTATTGCGCTTATTACAAAAATCAGAGTATCGCTGAGCTTATAAAGCTTGTACAAAACTGCGGTCAAAAAGCAAGCTCCGCCTCCGTACACAGGGATAAACGGACCGTACACCATTCCTACTCTTATTTCAAAATGACCTTCAACCAAAAGTGCCCATACGGTTTCAAACAATGTTCCGAGAATCGACCCGAAAATAAAAAGGTAAAACAGTTTGGTAAAGCAAAAGCCAAACGCAAACGGCTCCTCGCTCTTAGTAGTATAAACCTGCGTGTATTCCTTCATATTTTCTTTTTTAATTTCATTGAGCTTAACCGTAATTTGTTTTAGATAGGCAGTATTTTTTAACTCGGGAAAAGCGGAAAACAATCTCTTTCTTAAAAGACTTTCCGTAAACAATCTGTTATAATTTTTTTCGAGCTCATCAATTTTACTTTGATCAACGCTGTCTCCCAATACATTGGACAAGTCATTAAGTTTTTTAATTTTTTGCTGCAAGCGAATAGTGGTAACTATAGAAAAAATGTAATCAACGATTATCAAAAGGCACAAAGACAGTACAATAATAAGGCTTACATAAAACGGAATAAGCTCAAGTACGGAGTTTAAAATCGGTATAACCGCCGCCACAAGTATTGTACCTGTTAAACCTAAAATAAGTGCAAACGGAAGTGTAATGTAATCACCGATGCTTAGCTTCATATCACTGAAATCCCAAGGTTTAAAACCAAGCAGCTTTTGGGTTAAGTAGCCTATAATAACTACAAGAGCCGACAAAACTACAGTACTTCCCAAAAACAATATAAAGAAATTATTGCAAAAGCTTCTCATAAGCAAAAAGCATACTACCGCACCTAAACCGTACGAGGGGCAAAACGGAGATGTCAAAAAGCCTTTATTGGAAAACCTTTTTTCTTCCAAAAGACCCCTTAACCCGTTTATAATCCACCCTAAAAAGGAAAATATCACAAAGTACCAAAGTAAATTTATAATAAACATTTAATATACAAAAGCCTTTCTGCCCGAAAACAAAAGTAAAAAATCCGTACTTACTTCGGGCAAATAAGTGATAACCGAAATTGTATGAAGTAAGTTATGTGAAAAAATCAGAATTTCAGTTTGGAAGATTTTGTGTAAATTTAAAATTCAAAATAAATGTATGCAAGACATTAAAAATTCAGCGCAGTCAATTAAGACTGCGCCTAATTATCTTATCATTTATTTGCTGAATCACTTTCCCAAAGTTCTCTTATTGCAGTAACATTTCCTGCAAGACTTTGGATTTCCGACGGAATGATAATCTTTGTTGCCTTTCCGTCAGCCGCCTTAGCAAATGCTTCAAGTGATTTAAGCTGAAGGATTCTGTCCGTCGGTGCAGCTTCGTTAAGCATACGAAGAGCGTCGGCATTTGCCTTTTGTACGGTCATAATCGCCTCTGCTTCACCCTGAGCCTCACGGATTTTTTGTTCTTTAACGGCGTCAGCCTTTAAGATCGCAGACTCTTTAAGACCTTCCGCAACAAGTATCTGGCTTCTTTTTTCGCCTTCTGCGTCAAGTATTCTTGCACGACGCTCACGCTCGGCTTTCATCTGCTTTTCCATTGCGTCCTGAATTTCACGCGGCGGCAAAATATTCTTGAGTTCAACACGGATCACCTTAATTCCCCATGCGTCAGTTGCTTCATCGAGTATAATTCTGATTTTATCGTTGATAGTATCTCTTGATGTAAGAGTACTATCAAGCTCCAAATCACCGATTATATTACGAAGTGTTGTAGCAGTAAGATTTTCAATAGCACTGAGCGGGCGTTCGACGCCGTAGCAATAGAGCTTCGGATCCGTTATTTCAAAATATACGACCGTGTCAATCTGCATTGTAACATTATCTCTTGTGATAACAGGCTGAGGCGGAAAATCTACAACCTGCTCTTTTAAAGATACTTTTTTTGAAATCTTATCAATAAAGGGAATCTTAACATGAAGTCCTGTTCCCCATGTCGTATAATATGCCCCGAGACGCTCAATTACATATGCATGAGCCTGGGGTACTATTTTTACATTGCTGATAATAACAATCAACACTATGAGAATAATAATTCCTAAAATAATAAAGCCTAACATAAAACCCTCCGAAAATTACTCTTCTGATTCAACAATCAGTTTTACACCCTCAATATTAAGTACCTTGATTTTGCTTCCCTTGGGGATAGGAGCAAAATCCGATCTTGCAGACCAAACCTCGCCGTCAACCTTTACCTGACCCGATGTATGGGTATCCTGAATATCGGAAATAACCGTTCCGATTTTTCCTATCAATCTGTCGGCGTTTGTATTTACAACGCCTTTTTTGCTCTTTAGCTTATTTACAAGAGGTCTTGTAAGGATAAGTGCGAGCAGTGAAACAATCAAAAAAACAGCCGACTGAATGGGAATAGAGTCAGTAAATATACATGTAACGGCAGCACAAACAGCACCGAGTACAAACCAAATTGACACAAGCTGTGAAGTAAAGGCCTCGCAAACGGCCATAATAACAGCAAAGCCTATCCATATGAAAGGCATATATTCTACCATAATACTTCTCCTTGTATAATAAATTTAGGTTGATAAGGGAGCCTATCTCCCAAAATCAACTGTATAATTATTCAACATAATGTTGTATAATTGTAGTTATTAGATAGAGGATGTCGTATTCTCCTTGGGGAG
>CALYBM010000090.1 GCA_944412525.1 uncultured Ruminococcus sp.
TTTCAAATCTTGAGGAATCAATGATCCCTACAGATTATCTTCTTGATACCTACGGACTTGATTCACCCGAGGATTATTGGGCTCAGAGAGGAGCTATTCAGTATTCACAAAGACTTAACCTTATGAAAAACACCACATACACAGGTGATAACGGTAACTCAACAGGCTCATATCCTGACGAGAAAGATTATTCAATGAATAAAATATCACAGAGTGATACTTACAATGCTAACAACTATTATCACTCAGGTTATTTCCAGAGCCTTAACTGGGATGACTGGACCTGTAAGTATGCACAGATTGCAGGCGACTGCGTTGACCTCAACACAGAAAACCCTGCTGTTGCAGAATACATTGTAGATTGCTATTCAAATTACATTCAAATGGGCGTTGACGGCTTCCGTGTCGATACTGTTCGTCACATTCCGAGAGTTTCTCTTAACCTCATGTACAACGAGCAGCTGCTTGACGCTGCTAAGGCAGAGGGCAAGTCGAACTTCCTTATGTTCGGTGAAATCTGTACTCGTTATACACAGATCTGGTACAGAGGCCATGCCGAAGAATCTACACCGTACTATACATGGAAAGAGTCAAATGACAAGTGGGCAGACCTTTGGAGCTGGGGAACAACAGCTGAAGATGTTAACAACAATATGAATGTAACATTTGATCATTATCTTGAAGAGGATAACCCCGACGATCAGCCTACCTCTGACAATGCATTCCTTGACGGTATTACATATCACACACCTGACAGATCTATGGCTTCAGGTATGGAGGCTATTGACTTCCAGATGCACAGAATGTTTGGTAACGCAAGCAATGCATACAACTTCGCAAAGAACAATGACCAGTATTACAACGATGCAACATATAATGTAATGTATGTTGATTCTCACGACTATTCTCCTGAGCAGCCTGATGAAAAGAACAGATTTGCAGGCGGAACACAGACTTGGGCTGAAAACCTTTGTCTTATGTTCACATTCCGTGGTATTCCTTGTGTTTATTACGGCTCAGAAGTAGAATTCCAGAAGGGTGCCGTTATCGATGTAGGTCCTAACGCTCCGCTTTCAAAAACAGGTCGTGCTTACTTTGGTGACAGCCTTGAGGGCACAGTAAATGCTACAGATTTCAGCGAATATACTGCAACAGGTACAGTAGCTGATACGCTCAACAGTCCTCTTGCTAAGCACCTTTCAAAGCTTAACGCAATTCGCCGTGCTATCCCCGCACTCCAAAAGGGTCAGTACACAGCTTCAAGTAACTATGTATCAGGCGGAGATATGTCATATATCCGTCGTTACACAAACGAGGAAGAGGGCGTTGACAGCCTTGCACTCGTAACAGTTTCTAGCGGTGCTACATTTAAGAACATTCCTAACGGACAGTATATTGACGCTGTTACAGGTGATATTCAGTATGTTACAAACGGAACACTCACAGTTCCTTCACTTGGAAAGGCTAATATGAGAGTTTATGTATGCTGTGCAGCAGGATTTGACGGTATTGACGGTGCAATCGGCGGTACATCAGAGTTTCTTAAGTAATAAATCTTAAGTAATTAGATAATAATAAATCGACGCTCCTAATGGGGCGTCGATTTTTTTAATCTCAACATTTTTATTTTTTGTATATTTTTACCTGTTTTGATACCCGAATAAAATTTTATTTTTTACCAATACTTATTTTGAGGACACACATACCGAACTAAGTTTGAATACAGTTCGCATATTTTGATTGTACATTTTCTTTGTATTGTCCAAAATTTTCATTATCTATCAGCGTACAAAATTTTGAACAGTCTGACGGTAGATATATGCACAAACGATTTAATTTGTGTTTCCTTAAATAAATTATTCGGGGGCAAGGCTGTGCAGTACGGAAAAGTTGAAATATGCGGAGTTAATACATCCCAGCTTAAATTATTAAAAGAAAGCGAAAAAAGAGAGTTGCTCTTTCAGATTAAAAACGGTACAGAGAGTCAAAAGAAGGCGGCAAGAGATAAAATGATAAACGGAAATCTTCGCCTTGTACTGTCTGTGATTCAAAGGTTTACAAACAGGGGCGAAAATCTTGACGATTTATTTCAGGTAGGTGTTATCGGACTGATAAAGGCTATTGATAATTTTGACCCTACGCTTGATGTTCGATTCAGCACATACGGTGTGCCCATGATAATAGGGGAGATCAGAAGATACTTGCGTGACAACAATTCTGTCAGGGTGTCTCGCTCAATGCGTGACACAGCGTACAGAGCAATGCAGATAAAAGAGGAGCTAACTAATAAAAATGACCGTGAACCGACTGTAGAAGAAATAGCAAAGATTATGGAAGTGCCGAAGGAAACGGTGGTGCTTGCACTCGAAGCAATTGTTGAGCCGGTTTCGCTTTACGAGCCTGTGTTTTCCGACGGAAATGACACAATTTATGTTATGGATCAAATCGGCGACAAAAATGACGATTCCACTTGGCTTGAAGAAATTGCCGTAAAAGAGGCGATTAAAAATCTGTCGGACAGAGAAAAGCGTATCTTGTCAATGAGATTTTTCAGGGGAAAAACACAAATGGAAGTCGCAAACGAAATCGGTATATCGCAGGCACAGGTAAGCAGGATAGAAAAGGGTGCACTTGACTCTATTAAAAATAATATTTAGACAATTTAATACATGAGATTAAATTAATTTAACAAGATTATTCACAGGTTGTTAAATCAAAATAAAAGTAAAAAGTCTGCTATTAATATAGCAGACTTTTTTGTTTAGTATATTCATTGTAAAGTGTTTCGGACACAGACATTTTCGTTATTATATTTTTAACCGTTATGTCAAGTCCCGAATTTTCGCTGTAGTCGGCCGGGTAAATAAAGTCAACCCTGTCCTTGTTGAGAAGTTCCTCAACCTTGCTGTCTTTGTTTTGATAAACAGCAATGGAGTAGCCTCCGTAAGCTTTCATCATTTTCATGCAAGGCACATCTGAAAGTCCGTCACCAATATAAATCATATTGCAAAACGGCACTCTTTTGCTGTCGTCGGGCATTGAACGGTTGAGGTCAATATCATTTGCCACATCAAGAACACCCTTGTTAATTCTGTATACAAACTGAGTTTTATTGGTGTAGTTAACATCGGTTTTGGGCCAAACACCGTTGCCGTTTTCATCATATAAAAACTCGCAGGCGAAAATACTCTTAAAATATTTACTGATTGATGTGCCCTCAATAATTTCTTTCATACCTGATGAAATTACATAATGCTCAACCTGCATGCCGTTTGAAAGACCGAATTCCGTAATCCTGTCAAACCAGCTTTCTACGCCTTTAAAAAGCTCAACATTTTTTCCCATATCAACAAGCTTTTGACGGAGAAGAGGAATTTTTTTGTCGTTTGATATTTTTACCATAGCATACATATATGCCAAAATCGAGTCCATGTGTTCTTTTTTACCGAGAGAATTTGCAAATTGCCAAAACTCAGCTTCGGTCATTCCGAGGCTCGGAATAAAGCTGTATCCCTGCATATCCTTTGTACACAAGGTACGGTCAAAGTCATACATTATTGCAACAATAGGTAAATTGCTCATTGACAAACGCTCCTGAATCTGTGCGGTAAAATTAAAATTAATGTTTATTAGTTTTTGTAAAGTAAGATCAATTTGCTGAATATGATGTTATTTCAACAGATTCTATTACAACATTTTCAACGGGAGTGTCATTTTCATCAACTTCAACATTAGCTATTTTGTCGATTACATCCATGCCGTCGATTACCTGTGCAAAAACAGTCTGCCCTCTGTCAACCGCATTATAAGCACCGTCAAGATAAGGATTTCCGCCGTATTCCTCATAAAGCTTTCTTACATCATCGGGTACAATATCCGTGTTATAGCAGTTGTTTCCGTTTTTGTCGATAAAAGCGGAAAGTAAATTTGAATCCTTATAGTTGGAAAGCTGTGTTTTTACGGTTTGCCACATCTCTTCAAATCTTGACCAGCCGCCGTTTTGTTCAAACTGTTCAGCTCCCGTCTGGTTTATAAAAAATTGACTTCCGTTAGTATCGCGGGCTGTGGTAGCCATGGAAACGGCACCTCTGATATTAAAGAGCTTGTCACAAAACTCATCTTCAAAGTCAGAACCGTATGAGCTTGTGCCGTTGGGCATATTTTCATCAGATCCGCAGTGACCGCCTTGCACGATAAAATCATTTACAACCCTGTGGAAAGTGGTATTGTCAAATTTGTTTTCCTTTGCAAGGTTAATAAAGTTGGTAACGGCTTTGGGAGCCTGATCGGGGAAAAATCGCATCGTAAAATCGCCCATACTTGTGTGTACTACTGCGATAGTGTCGCCCTCATCCGGCATATCCAGCTGAAAACCTACCGGGTTTTCGGTATCATGTAAAACATTAGGCTCAATTCCGAGCGTCTTAGCATCAATTCCGAGTTTTTCAAGAGCATCTACTGCGTTTGCTTCATCGGCAGTGCTTTGTGTAAGGTTTGAAGCTGTTGTTGTCTGTTCAACTTTTGACGACTGAATCTCGCCGCCTTGGCACCCGCTAAACGAAATACCCGAAGAAATGCAAGTCAATAGACATAATGACATTGCCAAATTTCTTCTAAATTTATTCGTGTTCATAATATATTTCCTTTCGGGATTATCTATAAAACACACATCTATATTTTATCATAATTTAAGCAAAAATGCAAGTTTGGTCACATTTTGAGGCAACAGACCTATTTTTACTTACATGGTAATAACTTAGTTTAATTTTTCATATGTTTATTTGTAAGCAATTATTACCTAATATAACGGAGGTTTTAAAATGTCAGAATATTTACCCGAGGGAAAGCTTATTTCCACGCAGGAGAATCAAAATATAATTCATTCTCCGCAGCTTTTATATGAGGCTCAAATTGAGCAGACAATACTTGAAGCAAAGGCTTATATGTGTGATTCAAATCACAATCTGATTGTTAACCTCGGCTCAATAAAGGGGGTTATTCCCCGCGAGGAGGGGGCTATAGGTATTCGAGAGGGAACGGTTAGGGATATAGCCGTTATTTCAAGGGTAAACAGACCCGTATGTTTTATTGTTAAGGGATTCGGCACGAATGAAAAAGGGGAAAAATATGCGATTCTTTCAAGAGAACTTGCACAAAGAAGATGCCTTGACAGTTACATTTCAAAGCTAAAGTGCGGTGATGTTGTTGACGCCAAGATAACACACCTTGAAAACTTCGGAGCATTTGCCGATATCGGGTGCGGAATAGTTGCGCTTATGCCGATTGACACAATTTCTGTTTCAAGAATTGAACACCCAAGAGAGCGTTTTACGGTCGGAATGGACATAAGAGCAATTATAAAGTCGATAGAAAACGGAAGAATAAGTTTAAGTCATAAGGAATTATTGGGTACTTGGGAGGAGAATGCGAGTAAATTTTCTGCGGGAGAGACTGTTTCGGGAATTATCAGAAGTGTAGAAAATTACGGGGCATTTGTTGAGCTTTCACCAAATCTTGCCGGACTTGCAGAGTGCAAAGAGGGTGTTAAAGCAGGACAGCAGGCAAGCGTTTATATAAAGAGCATTATTCCCGAGAAAATGAAAATCAAGCTGATAATTATTGATACCTTTGATTATAAGTACAATCCCCAAAAGCCTCAGTATTACTTTAACGGAAATCACATTGACAAGTTTATATATTCGCCCGAAAACTGCCCCAAATATGTAGAAACGGTATTTTAAGTTGACAACAAATTACTCCGATGTTATGATTAAAACAGCAAATCAAAAGAGGAGTAATTTATGGATATTGCTGAAATTATAATAATAATTTTATGTTTAATTTTGCTTTGTGTGGGAATCGTAACTGCCGTTTTTGTTTTGAAACAAAAAAACGACGGGGACAAAGAAGATTTGACCGCCGAGGCTGTTTCGGATATAGTGCGAAAAGAAGTAGGAAGTCAAATGAGCGTGCAGAGGCAGGAGATTTCTGTTCAGATTCAAAGCACCGTAAAAAATATGGGCGATATGATTTCCGCAAGCCAGACAGAAAAAATGTCGCAGCTTGAGGAGCGAATAAAAACCTTTTCACTTGAAAACGAGCAAAAGCTTGAGAATATAAGGCGTTCCGTTGAAAAGAGAATTGAGTATCTCCAAAATGACAATAACCGTCAGCTTGAAAAAATGAGAGAAACCGTTGACGAAAAACTGCAAAAGACTTTGGAAGAAAAAATGAATAAGTCGTTTTCACTTGTAAACGAGCGCTTGGAGCAGGTGTATAAGGGACTCGGCGAAATGCAGAACCTTGCGGTCGGCGTAGGGGATCTCAAAAAAGTTTTATCTAATGTAAAAACAAGGGGTATTCTCGGTGAAATTCAATTAAGCAGTATTTTGTCCGAAATACTTTCTCCCGAACAGTACGAGGAAAATGTTATTACCAAAAAAGGCTCAAAAAATGTTGTTGAGTTTGCAATCAAGCTGCCATCAGATGATGACGGGTTTATATATCTTCCGATTGACTCAAAATTCCCCGGTGATACATACGCAGCACTTCGTGACGCCGTTGAAAAGGGCGATAAGTCAGAGATTGACGCTGCGTCCAAAAATCTTATAGCAACAATAAAAAGCGAAGCAAAAGATATTCACGACAAGTACATTGACCCTCCGAATACTACAGAATTTGCAATTATGTTTCTGCCGTTTGAGGGGCTGTACAGCGAGGTAGTAAATCGCGGATTAGTTGAGCTTTTGCAACGCAATTATAAGGTGAATATTGCGGGACCGAGCACTATGGCGGCACTGCTTAATTCACTTCAAATGGGATTTAAGACGCTTGCGGTTCAAAAAAGAAGTGCAGAGGTTTGGGATGTATTGGGCTCTGTCAAGCAGGAGTTTGACAAGTTTAACGATGTTCTTGTGCTCACTCAGCAAAGACTTGATCAGGCTAACAAGGAGCTTGATAAGCTTGTCGGAGTGCGAACAAGACAGATTCAAAGAAAACTTAAAAATATTCAGTCGCCTGTTTCGCAAATCTCCGCTTTTTCAGACGAGGATGAATAAACCACTTTACCTTTATTTATAATTTTTATACAAAATAAAACCTGACTTCAGATTTTGAAGTCAGGTTTTGTGTTATATTCAGTGTTAAATTATATCTTATGAGACAATGCTCTTTCAAGCCAAATATCAGCTATGTCCATGGCAAGGAACAGTCCGCTCTTTTCGCTTGACTTAATAAGCTGTTTTCTCGGTGAAAGATACGGATCCGTAGCCATAAGCTGAACAGTAACCTTATCGGGAAGCTCGTTTCCGTTTACTTCTTTTTTTGATTTAATATGAAGTCTTATAACATATGGTTCTTCCATATTGCCGTAATAAATCTCATCTCCGCAGCGAACAAGAGGTCTGCCTTTATAGGTGGAGAATTCCTGATTTTGTTTATTTGTATCTGCCACAAGGCTCATCCTTTCTTAAACATTGAGGTATGATTTTACCAGTGCTTCAAGTAGGTCGTCACGGTCAATTTTACTTATAATATTACGGGCATTATTATATGTTGTAATATATGTGGGGTCCTCGCTGAGAATATAGCCGACAATCTGATTAATAGGATTATATCCTTTTTGTCTTAATGCATCGTAAACAACGGTAAGGCTCGCCCTGATTTGGTCGTCTTTTTCTTCTCCAAGTGAAAAAATCATTGTCTTATCCAACATACTGAAACACCTCCTGTTTCCTCATTATAATATATTTACACAAAAATATCAAGCAGTTTTACAACAAAATAGAACTAATATTCATTTAAGCCCGCTCTTAAAGAATAAAAGCGGGACAAAATGCCCCGCTTTTCAAAACAACACCCAAAGGTTTAATTTTCGGTGCCGACTTAATTTTTGCTCTGCATTATGCGTTTCTTAGCTTTACTCCGAGAGTTTCAAGCTTTGAAAGTATGCTGTCAATAATCTCTTGAACTTCGCTCGATGAGAGAGTCCTCTCGTTTGATGAAAATTCAAATCTTACTGTTATGCTGTGAACGGCATCTGTGTCATAGGTATCCACAATTTTTGTGTTTTTAAGTATTTCGCCGCCCAGATCGTTCCAGCATTTTGCGAGATTTTCATAGAAAACTCCGCTCGGAATTTCAAGACTTAGGTCGTAGTCCATTGTCGGGAATTTTGAAGGCTCTTCATAAACTATAGCGTTGCTTTGTGCCTGTGTGAATTTTTCAACATCAATTTCCGCAAACACAATGCTTGCCTTTTTGTCAATTTTTTTGCCGACAACGGGATGAACGATTCCGATTTTTCCTATCTCAGTATCACCTATAAGAATTGTATTTAGATTAACAGGATGTTCATAGCTGTGCGTCGGCTCTGCTTTTTTAAACGAAAGCGTATTGTGCTTGATGTCGCTTGTAATTACAGAAAGCATATCCCTAAGTTCAAAATACAGCGTTTTAATATCCTTTGTTTTGCTAAACAGAGTAACTGCAAGCATTTTGCTTTCAATGCAGAGATTGTTTTCATCAACGCCGTTTACAACTCTTCCTATTTCAAAAACGCCGAAGTCGGGAGCATAGGAGGTGTTTGATTTAACCTGACAAAGCTGTGTGGGGATAATTGATTTTCTTATTGTTTCGATGTTTGGATTGGTCGCGTTTGCAAGCTTGATGTTATCCTCAACAGGAATGTTGATCGCCTTTTGCTCGTCGCTGTATGCCCATACATATGAATGAAGCTCGTGGAGATTATACTTCTTAACAAGAATATCCTTGATTTTGTCCTCGTTTGACTTGACGGCTTCAACTCTTACGGGATAAAGCGGTGAGCGTGTTGTGTTTACATCGAAGTTGTCATAGCCGTATATTCTTGTGATTTCTTCGATAATATCGGCTTTGAGCGTAACATCTTTTGTGGCTCTCCAGGACGGAACGACAACCGAGAAGCGGTTATCCTCAAGCGATACTTTAAAGCCGAGGCTTGTAAGAGTGTTTACGATTGTATCGTTGTCAATTTCAATTCCTGTGTAGCGATCTACAAAGCTCTTGTCAAAATCAAGCGTGATTGTTTTGTAGTGAAAAGCGTATTCGTCAGTAAGTGCCGAAACCACTTTAATATCTTTGTCGTATTTTTTGAGGAGAAATAAAAATCTTGCGATCGCGGTGTCTGCCATTTCGGGGTCAAGGCACTTTTCGTAACGCATGGAAGCATCCGTGCGGTGAGCAAGACGAACAGTAGATTTTCTGATTGATACCGCATTAAAGGTAGCGGACTCAAGCGTAAGAGTTGTTGTATCGTCAACAATTTCAGAATCAAGACCGCCCATAATTCCCGCGATTGCAACAGGCGTATCTCCGTTGCAAATCATAAGAGTGTTTTCGTCGATGTTTCTGTCAACTCCGTCAAGTGTGCGGAAAACAAACGGCTTGTCAAAGCGTTTGATTCTTATTTTTTCAACATTGCGTGAGTCAAAAGCGTGCATCGGCTGACCCATTTCAAGCATGAGGTAGTTTGTGAGGTCGGCAAGGAAGTTTATTGCTCTCATACCGCAGTAGTACAGCCTTATTCTCATATTTACAGGGCTTACGCTTCTCTTAATATTTTCAACCTGTAGACAGCTGTAGCGTTGGCATAGGTCGTCTTCAATCTTCATATCAACTTTTGGGAGATTATCGTACGTTTTAAGATCGTCAATATCAAGCGGTTTTAATTCTCTTCCCGCAAGAGCCGCAAATTCTCTTGCTATACCGTAATGACCCCAAAGATCGGGACGGTTTGTAAGCGACTTGTTGTCAACCTCGAATACAATGTCTTCAATTTCATAAAGTTCTTTTATATCTGTGCCGTTTGCAACATCATCGAAAATTTCCATAATTCCCGAATTGTCGTCCGAAATTCCGATTTCAGCCTCGCTGCAGCACATTCCGTTTGAAACAAAGCCCGCAAGCGGTCGGGGAGAGATAGTAATATCACCGATTTTTGCGCCTACTTTGGCAAAAGCGGTTTTCATACCTACTCTTACATTAGGAGCACCGCACACAACATCTGTAAGCTCTTTTTCACCTGCATCGACCTTCAAAAGATGAAGCTTTTTTGATTCGGGGTGATTTTCAACCGATTTTATTTCGGCAACGACAATTCCGCTTATATCGGAACCCTTATGAAAAATCTCGTTTTCGACCTCAGCGGTTGAAAGTGAAAATTTGCGGATGAGCTCAAGCTTGTCAAGTCCGCTCAGGTCAACAAAGTCCTGAATCCAGTTCATTGATAAAAACATATTCGATACCCTCCTTATTCATCGTCGGTAAACTGTGAAAGCGATTTAAGGCTTCCGCTGTTTAAATCTCTGATATCCTTGATTCCGTATTTCATCATCGCAAGTCTTGTAAGACCGAGTCCGAACGCAAATCCCGTGTATTCTTCGGGGTCAATTCCGCCCTCTCTCAAAACATTCGGGTGAATCATTCCGCAGGGGCAAAGCTCAAGCCAGCCGCTGTGTTTGCATGACGGGCAACCCTCTCCTCCGCAGATAAGACAGCTTATATCAAGCTCAAATCCCGGCTCCACAAACGGGAAGAATCCGGGTCTCAGACGAACCTTGATGTCTTTTCTGAACACTTCGGAAAGCATGGTTTTCATAAAGAAAATAAGGTTTGAAATCGATATATCTCTGTCAACCATAACTCCCTCCATCTGGAAGAAAGTGTTTTCGTGACACGCGTCGGTAGCCTCGTTTCTAAAACATCTTCCGGGGAAGATCGCCTTTATCGGCACGCCGTTTTCAACGAGATTTTTGCCGTATTTTTTGAGAATCGCATTTTGTGCGGCAGAGGTTTGGGATTTTAAAAGCTGACCGTTTTCAAGATAATATGTATCCTGCATATCGCGGGCAGGGTGATGCTTGGGAATGTTGAGCGATTCAAAACATTCGTAGTCCGTTACAACTTCGGGATAATCTTCAACCGTAAAACCCATGGACTTAAAAATTGCCTCGCACTGACGCTGCACAAGGGTAATCGGGTGATATGAGCCTCGTGCAAGGTCTGCGGGAGTAGTTACATCAAACTGAGGCATTGCTGAGATTTCACGCTCAACCTCTTTTTGTTTAAGCTCTTCTGTTTTTTCTTCGATTTTTTCGGCGGCAAAGCTTTTCAGTTTGTTTACTTCTGCCCCGAAAGTTTTTCTTTCTTCAGGTGAAAGGTCTTTCATACCCTTGAGCAAGGCTGTAATACTACCTTTTTTGCCGAGGTATGCAACTCTGATTTCCTCAAGCTCTGAAAGACTTTCGGTTTGTGAAAGCTTTTGTGTGATTTCTTCTTTTAGAATAGCTGTTTTGTCCATAAATACCTCCGTTTAATATAATAAAAAAGTCGAGTGCCTCGACACGCAATTCGAACAGACAGGTTAATATTATCAAACCTTTTTTGCCCGACCGTTTTCGGGCAGTCTTCTATAAAGTAAAAAAAGCCCCTGCGTAACTCTACGCAGGGACGAAATAATCCGCGGTACCACCCTGATTTTTGCATCATAAGAAGCAAACACTTCCTTGACATATAACGGTGTCAGCCGTTGAAGCCTACTAAAATTTCAGCCTCACCGCTCGGGAGTGAACTTCACATTCACAGCACCGCAATGTGCTTTCAGCCAAGGCACATATTCTCTGAATCGGTACTCATTAAATGCTACTTTCTCCGTCAATGCGTTATCTACCTGCTATGATAACATTTATTTTAGTATTTTTCAAGTGATTTGGTGAATTTATTTTTAGATGCAGAAAATAACATATAATGTGTGTTTTCAAAAGAAATTTATGTAAGTTGTGTTGACATGATGATGGAATTATATTATTATAATAGTGTACTAATAATATTAATACAATAAAACAAAAGGAGGTTAAAATATGTTTCAAATCGACTTTGCGTCAAGGGTACCCATTTATGAGCAGATTTGTGCTAACATAATTAAGCTGGCGTCTGTCGGAGTTTTTAAGTCCGGTGATAAGCTCCCGCCCGTGAGAGTGCTTGCGTCTCAGCTCGGAATTAACCCCAATACTGTCGCAAAAGCGTACAGAGAGCTTGAAAACAACGGATATATTTTCTCCACCGTAGGAAGGGGCAGTTTTCTGTCGGATAAACTCACAGAGGACTCGGCTCAAAAAATTATCGCGCTCAATGCGTTTAAGGAGGCTGCAAAGGAGGCCTATCTGTTCGGAATAAGCCGTGAGGAAATGCAAGATATATTAGAAAATATCTTTGAAGGAGGTAATCGACTTGATTGAGTTAAATAAGCTTACAAAGAAATTTGATAAGGTAACTGCACTTGACAACATGAGCCTTTCGGTTTCAAACGGTTCGGTGGTCGGCCTTGTGGGAAGCAACGGCAGCGGAAAATCAACATTGCTCAGAATTTTGGCAGGTGTGTATCAGCCTAACAGCGGTGAAGTGCTGATAGACGGTCAAAAGCTGTTTGACAACCCTGCTGCAAAGGGTCAATGTTATTTTATTCCCGATTTTCCTTATTTTTATAATAACAGCACAATAAACAACACAGCTTTTCTTTACAGAAAGCTTTATCCGAATTGGAGCGAGGAACAGTTTGCTCGTTTTTGTACGGTTTTTCCCATTGACAGCAACGCAAGGATAATCAATATGTCAAAGGGTATGCAGCGACAGGCTGCACTTATACTTGCACTTTCCACCTGTCCGAGATACCTTTTTCTTGACGAAATATTTGACGGACTGGATCCTGTTGTGCGTCATTTGCTCAAAAAAATACTTATTGACCATGTGGCAGAGCATAATATGACGGTTATCATAGCGTCGCACAATCTGCGTGAACTGGAGGATTTATGCGACAGAATATGCCTTATGCACAGAGGTCATATGCTCATGGAGCGTGATATTGATTCGCTTAGAATGTGCTTTAGAAAAGTACAGGTTGCGTTTTCACAGGTTCCTGATAAGCCCAATATTTTTGAGGGTATAAATGTGATAAATGTATGGCGTAACGGAAATGTATTTAATGTTACAATCAGAGGAACGGAAGAGGATTTTATGCCGCAGCTTAACGCACTTAACCCGGCGTATATTTCGGCAATGCCTCTTACTCTTGAAGAAATATTTATAAGTGAAATGGGGGCAGCAGGATATGACATTAACAGCATCATTTAAAGATAAGTTAAAGCAGGCGTATGCGGTGTTTGCGTGGGATATGAAATCATGCACGGGAATACTTACCGTTTATTCTATACTGGCTGCTGTTTTTACAACCATCATACTCACACTTTGTATTGTAATCGGCATTTTGATAGCGGACAGCGTGGGTTCAAGCAGAACGGAGGCGTTCGGCGAGTCGATTCAATTTTTCCAGATTATTGCGTCGGGAATGATTTATTTTCTGACGATTATTTTTACCATAGTTTATACCGTGCAGATTTATTCATATCAGCACAGCAAACGCAAGGTCGATTTGTACGGTTCGCTGCCGATAAGCAGGACGGTGCTTTTTATTTCAAAATCAGCATCGGCATACATATTCTCGCTTGTTCCCGCAATGTTCTTTTTGGGAATTATATTTATAATTTCAATTTGTCTCGGTCAGCCGTTAACCAACGAGGCAATAAGCATATACCTAAAGCTGATAATAGGAACATTGGCTTGTATATCGGCATACGGACTGATTTCGGTTTGCTGCGGTACTACGATTAATTCGGTTATTATGTTTATAGCGGTTTGCGTTGTATATCCCCTTTCGGCAATGTTTATAAAAGGTGTTGTCGGTGGATTTTTTGTTGGATTTTATTCGGGGATTTTTAAGGATCACTTTATTATGAATGCTCTTAACCCGCTTGCTGCATATGACGGAATCAACATTGTTTATTGGCTTATATTTTCTGTTGTTTGTATTGCAGCTTCGGCGTATCTTGTAAAAAACAGGAAAATGGAGCGAGCTCAGGAGTCGTTTGCATATTATTTGCCCTGCCACATAATGAAGGTTCTTATATCGTTCTTAGTAGGTATGTTCCTCGGTGTGCTTTTCGGTTCGCTCAATGTTTTCGGATACGGATATTTAGGTTTTGTTTTCGGTTTTATTCTCGGAAGCGTGCCCGCGTTTGTCATAGCTCACCTTATTTTTTACAAGGGTTTTTCAAAGCTGTTAAAAACATCGATTCCGTTGGGCGGGTTAATAATTGTTGTTGTTGCGGCAATGGCTTTGATAAACTATGATGTTTTCGGTTATAATGAATTTGTACCTAATATGGACAATGTACAAAGTGCAGGATTTATTGACGGATATAATTTCTACAGAGACGGAAGCAACAATTTAAATAGAGTTGTCAGAGATGCCTCTGATGATTTTACCGATAAGGAGAAAATTAATTCCGTAATTACAAATCACAGCGAAATAATAGACTCAACGGACTTTTCCTCAACAAAGAAGTTCCAAAATGTTTGGTCTGAAATGGTAATGGATAATATGCCGTTTAGGTTAGGATATTTTGATTACGCATTCGCATACAAACTTGATAACGGAAGAGTTGTAACAAGAGTATATTACAACATGCAAAGCGAAGAATGGTACTACAATGATATTAACACTTTCGATGTAGTAAAAACAAAGGAATACACGCAAAATTATACGGCTATGATGAAAGCGGATTTTGACAGTATAGATGAGGTCGAAATTATGACAAACTCTGTCGAAGGCTGTTATTTATCTAATGCTGAGAATAGAAATAAGGATTGTGAAAGAATTATCGAGGCTTTCAGAAAAGACTTTGAAGCCGACAAAACCGACGGTTCCGTTATTCTTGCACCGCTTCAATATATTGACTATTCCTATGACAATGCTTATTACGGAGATTACAACAATATTGATACTTATAAAGACGAGTATCCCGAAGCAGTGTGTCTGATTGAGATAAAAACCGATGTTAAAAATTACGAAGGAAATAACATATTGGATGTTTTCAGCGGCGGTATGTATTTGACTGATATGGTGCCTAAAACGGAGCTTTATGTTATTCCCGAAAGCTATACAAACACATTATCCGTTTTAAAGGAAATAGGTGTTTTAAACAGCGATAACGAAATCAATGAAAACAGCGATTATTACAGCTGGACAGGCGGAATATCTTCCGGATACTGATATACTGATTTAGAAAAAGGGTGAAATTTTAAATGGAATTGTACAAAGGGCGTCCCGATAACACAGAGGGGCGTGAGCAAAGAGAGATCAGGGTGTATGATTTTCTTGACAGCTTAAACATCGAGTATTATCGTACTGACCATGAGCCTGCCGACACAATGGAGGCATGCAACAAAATTGATGCAATTCTTGATGTTGTAATATGTAAAAATCTTTTTCTGTGTAACAGGCAAAAGACAGATTTTTATCTTTTGATGATGCCGGGCGACAAGCCCTTTAAGACAAAGGAACTTTCAAGTCAAATTAACAGCTCAAGGCTTTCTTTTGCCCCCGAACAGGCTATGCTTGAGCTTCTCGATATAAGACCCGGAGCTGTAAGCGTAATGGGACTTATGAATGATAAAGACAACAGGGTGAGACTGCTGGTTGATGAAGATGTGCTCAAGGACGAATATGTGGGTTGTCACCCGTGCGTCAATACATCAAGCCTAAAGCTTAGGACAAAGGATGTTTTTGAAAAATATCTTAAAGCCGTAAATCATTCCTTAACTACAGTGGTGATTAAAGGCGAGTAAATATTAAGTTTAATGACTGCAATTTTGTGACAGGTGTCCTGATTGCAGTCATTTTACTACGGATTTTACATCCGTTCTCTTTTTTGTAGAACAAGCAAAAGTACTGCCGAGCTTTTGAATAAGCGATGACGATAAAAAAGCAATGTCGGCGATCATTATAAACCACATTACTGACAATGTAACAGGTTGGTCGTAAACATACAAAAACGGATAGGGCCCCTCAATTATCCTCAATAGGTTAAGCACTACTGTCGCAGCGGCATAAATCAATGTAGGAATTACCGCGGCAAAGGAATAACCAAGCTCATATTGTGTATTCCCCTCAAACAGGATAAATGAAATTAAGGTAAGAAGAGGGCAGGAAAAATGGAAGTAAAAAAAGTCGCCGTTAAAAAGCATATATTCATATCCGCCCTCGCCCGAGGCGGGTGCAAAAATCGCTGTAACAACTATAAAAGTAAGGTTTAAACAACAAACGGAAATATATTTAAGCGTCTTTACAGGTTTCGGAATATCCTGATTATTTTTCGAAAAAAGGCAGCGGGCAGTATAAAAAGCATAAACTATGCAGACAGCCATAGCAAAAAGATTGCTGTCGGTAGTATAAAATGTGAACATTTCAACACCCGTGTTTGAGGCACAAATTATGGTTCCGATGATTTCAAGCACAATAATTGTTATATTAAATATTAGTGACATTGAAAGTCTGAAATTTCTTTCCTTAAACATAATAACTGCCCCTTTAATCGAGATATAATAACGCTCTGTCAACACAAAATATATTATAAGCAGATTTTATTTTATAATTAGTAAAAAAATATGGAACATCGCACTGAAAATGAGCGATGTTCCTGCTTTTGTTTTAATATTAAATTAATTTTTAAAAAATAAAAATTGTTTTATCATTCGGAATATTTTCTTACACGCAGAGGAATATTTAAGGAATCGGCAATTTTTTGACACTTTGATATTTCAGTTTCTCCTATAACATCAACTACGGAAAGCGTAACATTCTCGGTTTGTTCCCTGCATTTTTTTGCAAATGAGAGCATCTCGTCAAAGGATTTTATTCCGAATTTCGGACGAACGATTTTGAGATAGTCTTCCGCGTTTGAACAGTTGAGGCTTATAGAAACCGCGTCAACGCAGCTGCAAAGTTCCTTTTCAATTTCTCTGCCGTTAATAAGATTTCCAAGTCCGTTTGTGTTAACTCTTATTTTTAATCCGAGTGTTTTTCTGATGTGCCGAGCTGTTTTTGTCAGAACATCAAACGAGCTTGTCGGCTCTCCGTAGCCGCAAAAAATGATTTCGTTGTAATCGGAAAAATCAAAATTGTCAATTGCCTCTAAAACTTCATCAAGACTTGGGTTATGATTTAGCCAAAGGTTAGAAGCTTCACCTATTGCGTCGGTTTTGCTGCGAATGCAAAATGTGCAGGCACAGGGGCATTTGTTTGTTATATTAAGATAAACCTTGTCTTTATATGTGTATATTATTTCTTCGTTTTTGCTTTGCATATAAATCACCTCATAAATAAGAAAGTATTTTTTTCTTAAACTTAATTGCGTCAAGTCCGACCCCTGCGAGAATATATATAACAGCACCTATTAAAGGCTGTACCCACCACACGGCAAGCTCTGCAAATGCCGATTCCCAGGAATACATCAAACCCGTCGCAAAAAAATATCCCGATACCGTTACCAAAGTTGTCGGAATAAGCATAAGCAAATTGGGCGGATTTATAATTTTGTCTTTAAACTTGCTGTTTTTTAAAATCATTGCGCATACGATAAACGGGACGGCATTCAAAGCTTTGATAATCGCTGTCGGTATCGCCCATTGAGGATATCCCGATATTAAATCGGCAATTGCTCCTCCGATTGACGCACATACAATTCCGTACGGGGCGGGGAGTATGCTTGCGCCCAAATAAATCATAGAATCGCCTGCGTGATTATATCCGAAAGGCGAAGGAATCTTTATAAACGCAGTTGCAACGGCAATTACTGCCGAAAACATTGCGGTAATAACAATCAGCATTGTTTTACTGTTTGCAGTTGACTTTAGTTTTTTGTTTTTCATACCTAAAATCTCCTTAAATTATCCATGCAGCTGATACAAAAACTTTTCAAAGTTAATACCGTCGTTTCTGTCGTACGGTTCCTTTACCGTGTCCTCGGTTGCCTTTTCTATAAAACGGGTAGCTTTTTCTGTTGCCGAAACAAGATTTTCTCCGTTTAACAATGACGTAAAAATTATTGATGCAAAAATGTCGCCCGTGCCCGAAAAGCTGCCGCCGTAGCATTTTGATTTCGTAAAACTGAAATCATTGTCAGAAAGCGTTGCGTTAATGAGAAAACCGCCGCTTTTTATGCCCGTGACAACAACCTTTTGCGAGCTGTGAGAAACTGCACGCTTGGCGATATCGCAAATTCTTTCAAGAAAATCTCTTTCCTCGCATTTTAGCATAAGTTCGTCAAAATCTGTCCCTGTTAAAATGCACAGTTCGGTTAAGTTAGGCGTTATTATATCTGCCGATTTTGCAAGGCTGCAAATCTTTTTGCAGCACTCATTGCTGTATATCGAATACAGCTTTCCGTTGTCACCCATAACGGGATCCACAAGAACAAGTGTGTCCTGTTTTCTGAAGCTTTTTATAAAATCAAATACTATGTCAACCTGCTTTCGATCGGAAAAAAATCCGGAGTAAATTCCGTCGAAATGTTCTCCGTTTATGCTCCACATTTCTTCAAAGTGACAAAGCTCGTTTGTGAGGTCGATGCAGTAATGATTTTTGTAGCCTGTTTGGTTGGTCAGCACAGCGGTAGGCATCGGGCATGGCTGAATGCCCATTACAGACAGTATGGATATGGTTGCCGTAAGCGAGCATTTGCCAAAACCCGAAAGGTCGTTAATGACTGCGGCTTTTTTTATCATAACCGCCCTCCTTTAAGGGATAATTTGTTCTTTCTAAAATACAGTTGCATTGTATCATAAAACTGTATCTTAAAAAATACACAGTTTTAACAAAAATAATATGCACAGTTTAAAATGCGAAAAATCAGCCGTTCCGTTTAAAGAACGGCTGACAAGGAATAAAGTCAATTATGAATAGCTTTTGGTAAGTTTAAGACCGTTTGAGGGCTTATCGTTTTTTGCATAAAATTTGCCCGAAAAGCCCGTAGCAACCTCAAGATCAAAGGTAGTTGTAGTTTTTCCTTTGGATTTTATTTCGTAATTTACAACCACAAAATCTCCGCCTTTTGTATAGTCATATCCGTTTGAAATGCTGGAACCGTTAAATTTTATTTCTCCGTCAAGTTTATAATTCAAAATTCCGCCCAACGCGGCCTTATCCGCAAGATAAGCTGACTTAACCGAAAGATATTTTGTGTCATAAGAAATAGTTGCCTGATAATTTTCAAGTTTTTCAGGGGTTGTCAGTTTGTAAACACAGGTAACCGTGTCGCCTTCGGCAAACTTTTCTCCGTCAATATAACAGGCGTTCAATTCGGTTACAGGTTTGTGAGTATTTGAACTTGAAGAATTACCGCTGTTATTGTTGCTGTTATTATTGTTTCCTGTATTATTGTTATTACCGCTGTTGTTATTGGCGGCAGATGAATTTTGCTTATCGGAATTACTGTTGCTTGATGAATTTGATGAAGAACCTGAATTACCTGAACTGTCGCCCTTTGATGATGAGCTTTGGTTATTGCTGTTACTGTTTTGATTTTGCGATTGTTGAGCAACAGTGTTGCCCTCTGAATCGGTTGCGTATGTAGCGTCAACAATATTTGTAACAACCTGAGTTTCTGTAATAACCTCGGTTTCTTTCGTGTTATCGGAATTTTCTCCGCACCCTGACATTATGCTTGCTGTTGCAGCGGAAAAAACAAGAATTGCGGACATACATATAATTAAAATGTGTTTTGATTTGCCTTTGAATTTTTTTTGCATATTTCCACCCCTTAGGAATTAAAAAAACAATGTATTTTGCCAAGACAATTATATCAAAACCCGTGTAAAAAATAAAGATATTTCACATAAAATTCACCGCAATTTCAAAAAACAGTAAAATAGTGATGTTATTCAAAAAAAATTGCACTTGAAACAATGTGTTGTGAATGTTAAAATAAAAATGCAGAAATTTGCAATAATTATTAGTTATTATTTAGGAGTGATTAAATTGAAAAGAGCAACAGCCGTTATTCTTGCGTTGATCATGGCGCTTAGCGTTTTTTCCGTTTGTTCGGTTAGTGCGGCACAGCAAGTATCGATTTCTTTTGATACAAACCAGGCACTTTACGCACATGCATTGCTGAACTCTACGGACAGTGAAGCTTGGCAGGCTTGGCAGAGCGAGCATGATGAAGATTTTAACGAGGTTAACCCCGATTTAAAATATTTCTTCCTTCCGACTTCTGCCGACGATTCAAAAGTTGACATTTATAACGGATTTGATACTTCGGTTACGGTAAACGGAGTTGAAATTTCTCCGGGCGAGGCAGAAACCGTAAATTATGAGACGGGCAAGTCTTACTCTGTAAATGTTTTCGGAAAAAAATATGCCCTCAAATTTATGAAGTCAAATGCCGAGGCGGCAATTTATGTAAACAATACTGATGCTGACGGAAACGGCACGGAGCTTATGCAGTATCTTAATGTTGACAAGGAGAGAAGTGCAACTGCTACGGGAGCGGTAGTTGATTCAAAAGGTAATGTTGATAATACTACCATTAAAAAGATTAAGGGCAGAGGCAATACCACTTGGGATAAACCCAAAAAGGCGTACAATATTACATATGATGACGCTGTTTCGATAGCCGGAATGAGCGCAACGAAAAAGTTTTCCATTCTTGCAAATTATCAGGACGATTCTCTTTCGAGAAACAGATTTTTATATGACCTTTCGGACGCTGTAGGTATGCCGTATGCTTCGGATTCAAGATATGTTGATTTTTATGCTAACGGATATTATTGGGGTTCTTACCAGATGACTCAAAAGGTAGATGTGGGAAGCTCAAATCTTATTACGGATGTTGACGACGAGGCATATCTCAACGAAGACGGAACAATTAACACGGATTTTCCTTTCCTTTGTGAGGTGGATTCAGGTGCAACAGAGGGTGTTGATTATTTTGTAAAATCCTCCAGCGGCAACAAACTCACTATCAAAGCCCCTGAGCTTGAGCCGGGTGACCCGGGTTATGAAGAGGTTAAGGCTTATGTTAAAGAAAAGTTCGACGCCTTTTATAATTCTTTGAAGAGTACTATTTCGGATCCTTCCGTTTACGCAGATGTTGATTCGCTTGCTAAGATTTATCTGATAAATGAGCTTAGCAAGAACTGGGACGCAGGTGTATCGAGTTTGTATTTTGTATATAAGCAGGATTCGGACGGTGAATACAAGTTTTTCGCGTCACCTGTTTGGGACTATGACAACTCACTCGGAAACGCAGTTGGAGTTGAGTCGGAGCTTGACAGTATCGGAGTAACCGACTACGAAGAATACACCGGCTGGTGGTGTATGTACAAGGGAAGATCAAACCCCAGAAACTGCAACAATATAATGAACTATATTTCCCGCAACAAGGCCGTCCTTGCAAAGTCGGCAACAGTTTGGTTTGAAGAATTTGTTCCCGCAATCAACGAATTTGCTGAAACGGACAGCAGCGTGCCGTATTCAAGCAGTGCAACCGAAATGTACAGAGCGACTGATTATTATGCTTTGCTTGAGAATAGTGCGGAGATGAACTATCAATGCGGATGGCTTATCGACACAGGTTCGTGGATTTGCGATCATTCGAGCCTTAACAAAGCTCATTATGATGCTGAGACAAATACCTATACGGTTGATTCCAAGGCTACAACCTATGCACAGGACTTTACGGGAATGTACAATTACTGCGTTGATTGGCTTGTAAGCCGTGCGGCATGGCTTTCAAGTCAGATGGCAGATGAATATGTTCCGTCACAAAAGCTCACAGGTGATGTCAATGAGGACGGAGTTTTGTCGATTAAGGATTCAACGCTTATTCAGAAATATTCTGCAGATTCGGTATATCTTGTTCCGTCGGTAGTTAAGTGCGGAGATGTAAACGGAGATTCCGTAACCAATGTTGTAGATGCTACCGAAATCCAAAAGATTCTCGCAGATATTTAACACCGAACTGTGATGCCATTTTCAAGTTTAATCCATGGCTTGTTTGCAGATGAATTTTTCGAGCCATTGTGCAAAATAAAATAGGCAGTTTGAGCGGCAGTCATTTGACTGCCGCTTTTTGTGTAAAATATAAGTGAAAGGTAAAATAATTTGTAATATTGTGTAAATAGGATTGTTATATTGTAAAATTTAGTTATTGTTTATAAAAAATACACGAAAATTTTGTTTATAAATTTTATGATTTGCTTGAAATCAACATATTTTTTTGGTATTATATTAATGAGAACGAATTTTAGTTAATGATATTATTGTGCTTTAAGGAGTTGAATATATGAATTACAACTTTAACGAGGCTCGAAATGCTCTTGAATTGTTTGCCGCAGGCGATTCGATTCGTGCTTATGATTTTTTCGGAGCACACCTCGTGAACTGGGATGGCAGGGACGGAGTCGTCTTCAGAGTCTGGGCTCCCAACGCCCTCAGTGTGTCGGTTGTAGGAGGTTTCAACAACTGGAATAAAACATCAAATTATATGTACAAGATAGCAAACGGCTCTTGGGAAGTGTTTATAGAGGGTATAAAGCCCTATGAAATATACAAATATTGTATTGAAACACCTTGGTTTGAAAAGATTTTGAAGTCGGATCCGTTTGCGTTTCATGCTCAAACAAGGCCTGATAATGCGTCAATGGTTTATGATATTTATGAATACTCATGGGGTGATGAGGATTGGTTTGCCTACCGCTCAAAATGCGACAGGCTTAAGTCACCGATGAATATATACGAACTTCACGCAGGATCTTGGAGGAAATATCCTGACGGCAATTTTTTTAATTACCGAAAAATCGCAGAAGAGCTTGTCCCTTATCTCAAGGAAATGAACTATACCCATGTACAGCTTATGCCGATAATGGAACACCCCTATGATGAGAGCTGGGGATTTCAGATAACAGGGTATTTTGCGCCGACTTCTCGGTACGGTACGCCTTCGGATTTTATGTATCTTGTCGATATGCTTCACCGTGAAAATATCGGCGTCATTTTAGACTGGGCTCCGTCCAATTTTCCTAAGGATCAGTACGGGCTTGTAAGATTTGACGGCACATGCTTGTTTGAAAACGAAGATACCTGCAAGGGAGAACGCCCGTCTTGGGGCACCTGTCTGTTTGATTTTTCAAAGAGTGAGGTAATAAGCTTTCTCGTTTCTTCGGCGATGTATTGGATTGAAAAATACCATATTGACGGGTTAAGGGTAGGTGCGTTATCGTCTATGCTTTACCTTGATTATGAGAAAAACGACGGCGAATGGGTTCCTAACAGATACGGCGGCAAGGAAAATCTTGAGGCAATAAACTTTATAAAGCACTTAAATACAGCTGTTCATATGTTCCACCCCGATGTTCTTATGTTTGCCGAAGAAAATACTTCATGGCCAAAGCTTACTCATCCTCTTGAGGAGGGCGGCCTTGGCTTTGACTACAAGTGGAATATGGGATGGATGAATGACATGATTCATTACATATCACTTGATCCTCAGTGGAGACCTTTTAATCACGACAACCTTACATACAGTTTTTTCTATGCTTTTTCAGAGCATTTTTTACTTCCCGTATCTCACGATATTGTCTCAAATAACAAAGGCTCGTTGATCGGCAAAATGCCGGGAACCTATGACGAAAAATTTGCGGGAGTAAGAGCGTTTATTGCATATATGTACGCACACCCGGGTAAAAAACTTGTGTTTATGGGAACCGAAATAGGTCAATTTGACGAATGGGATGTAAAGTCGGGAATTCAGTGGGATTTGCTTTCGTTTGACAAACATACAATGCTAAAGTCTTTCTTTTGTGATATCAACAAATTTTATATTGAAAACAAACCTTTGTATGAACTTGATAATATTTGGAAGGGCTTTGACTGGATTCACCACGATGATTATATAAACAGTGTTATTGCGTTCAAGCGAACCGACAGCGACGGTAACGAGATTATTGCTGTTTGTAATTTCCAGCCCGTAAAGCATGAGAAATATTACATCGGTGTACCGCGTTACGGATTGTATAGCGAAGTTTTTACATCTGATGATGAAAAGTACGGCGGAAACGGAATATCAAACGGAAATGATATTGTTCCCGAAGTAATGAAGATTCACGGCTGTGATCAGGGGCTTGCTCTGACTTTGCCGCCGCTCAGCGTTATATATTTAAAATGTACCGGGGAGATTGAAGCTCCGTCCGAGTAACTGTTACACGGATTATTAAAATAATTCGCTATAAATAATATAAGTAGGTTAAAACTATAAAATAAATCGGAGGTATTTGTAAATGTTTCCAAAGAAGGAAGTAGTTGCTATGCTGCTTGCAGGCGGTCAGGGTTCCCGCCTCGGAGTGCTTACAAAGAAATTGGCTAAGCCCGCCGTACCGTTTGGGGGAAAATACCGTATTATTGATTTTCCTCTGTCAAATTGTGTTAATTCGGGTATTGATGCCGTTGGAGTTTTGACCCAGTATCAACCGCTGGTTTTAAACGAGTACATCGGAAACGGTCAGCCTTGGGACCTTGACGGTATGCATTCGGGTGTAAGCTGCCTGAGCCCGTATCAGGCGGTTGATGGCGCAGACTGGTATTCAGGAACGGCAAACGCAATTTATCAAAATATGAATTATATCGAGAGATACGACCCCGAATATGTAGTTGTGCTTTCGGGTGATCATATTTACAAGATGGACTATAATAAGATGCTTGAGTTTCACAAGAAAAAGGACGCGTCATGTACTATTGCCGTAATTGATGTTCCTCTTGAGGAAGCGTCACGTTTCGGTATTCTAAATACCTATGAGGACGGTCAGATTTACGAGTTTGACGAAAAGCCCGAGCATCCCAAAAGCACCAACGCTTCAATGGGAATATACATATTTAGCTGGAAACAGCTCAAAAAATATCTTGTTGAGGACGAAGCAAAAGAAAATTCAAGCCATGATTTCGGCAAGGATGTGCTACCCGCAATGCTCGCTTCAGGCGAGAAAATGTTTGCTTATCCTTTTGAGGGATATTGGAAGGATGTCGGAACAATAGACAGCCTTTGGGAGGCCAATATGGATTTGCTCGACCCGAATGTTACTCTTGATTTAAAGGATATTTATTCACGAAATCCCATGATGCCGCCCCACTATGTTTCAAGTGAAGCAAATATTCAAAATTCACTTGTCGCAGACGGATGCAATGTTTACGGAAATTTGGAATTTTCAATTTTGTTTGCAGGTGTAACAGTGGGGAAGAATGCTACGGTTAATTCTTCCATAATAATGCCTGGTGCGGTTATTGAGGACGGTGCGGTTGTTCAGTATGCGATTGTAGCCGAAAACACCGTAATCGGCAAAAATGCCGTTGTAGGCGAAAAACCGGAGGATGTATCGGATCGTGATAAATGGGGCATTACTGTAATAGGTGCCAATGCTAAAATCGGTGAGAATTGCGTTGTTAAGGCAAAGCAAATGATTCAAAGCGACACGGAGGTGAAGGCTGATGAGAAGTAATAATGTTCTTGGATTTGTATTTGCAGACACTCTTGACGAAAAAATCCCTGAGCTTTCGGCTTCCCGCACAACCGCGAGTATTCCTATAGGCGGAAAATACAGGCTTATTGATTTTGTGCTTTCAAATATGTCAAATTCGGGTATCAATAATGTGGGTATAGTTGCAAAAAGCAATTTCCTTTCGCTTATGGATCATGTCGGTTCGGGAAGTGCATATGACCTTTCAAAGAGAAGAAGCAATCTTACTGTTTTGCCTCCGTACGGCGGAAAGACTTTTGGAAATTATGTTGAAACGATTTACAATCTGCACGGCTACATAGAAAACAGCCGTGAGGAGTATGTCCTTATTGCCCCCGGAAATGTTGTGACAAACTTTGATTATAACGGCGTGTTTGATTTTCATTCAAACAACAACGCTGATATCACATTGGTATATAAGCACGGAGTTGTTCCGAGCGGTTATGACCGCCCTGTTACGGTTGATGTTGACGAAACAGGCAGAGTGCAGCAAATATTTATAAAACCTGAAGCAAGTAAGGAAACTGTAAATCAGTTTTACGGTTGTATGCTTATAAAAAAAGATCTGCTGTTAGAGGAAATCAGAAAGGCGTTAAGCCTTAATCAGCTTGATGTTAAACGCATTATTCAAAATTCTATCGGCAGGCTGAATGTGTATGCATACGAAAACAAAGATTACTGCTCTGCAATAAGCTCCATCAACGATTACTTCTCGTTTAATATGGATCTTATGAAAAGGGAAGTAAGAGATGAGCTGTTTAACCCAAAGCGTCCTATTTACACAAAGGTAAGAGATGACGCTCCGTCAAGATACGGACTGACAAGCAAGGTCAAAAATTCGATAATTGCTCAGGGCTGTGTTATAAACGGAGAGGTTGAAAACTGCGTGCTTTCAAAGGGCGTTTATATCGGAGAAGGTGCAAAGATCAGCAACTGCATAGTAATGCAGGATACCAAAATCGGATGCAACACAAATTTAAATTACATCATAATAGACAAGGATGTAACAATCAAGGACGGGCGTTCGCTTATGGGCTTTGATTCATATCCTATCTACATAGCAAAAAAATCAGTTGTTTAATTGGAGGACAAACAAATGAGAATTTTATATTGTGCGTCAGAAGCAAATCCGTACTGCGGAAGCGGCGGACTTGCCGATGTAGCAGGAAGCCTGCCCCATACTCTGTGCAGAAAAGGACAGGATTGCAGAATAGTTATTCCGCTTTACGGCACTATTCCTCAGGAACTCAGAAATTCACTCAATTTTATTACGAATTTTACGGTACCTGTTGCCTGGCGTCATCAGTACTGCGGACTTTTCTGGGCAAGATGGAATGACTGCACTTACTATTTTATTGATAATGAATACTACTTTAAGCGCGGAACTCTTTACGGTCACTACGATGATGCGGAAAGATTTGCATTCTTCTCAAGGGCAATTCTTGAGATGCTTCCGTATATTGACTTTCATCCTGACATAATTCATTGCAACGACTGGCAGACAGCTCTTGTGCCTGTTTATTACTACCTGTTTTATTCTCACAGACCTTGGTACTACAATATTAAGAGCTTATTTACAATCCATAACATTCAGTATCAGGGAGAATACGGATGGGAGGTAAATACGGAATG
>CALYBM010000091.1 GCA_944412525.1 uncultured Ruminococcus sp.
TATGGACAAGGCTCTCGAAAACGGTAAGGCGCGTCACCTTATGGGACTTCTAACAGACGTCGGAGTACACATTCAAAATACTTACCTTTTCGTTATTTTGGAGCTTGCAAAGAAAAAAGGACTTAAAGATGTCTACATTCACGCTTTCCTTGACGGTCGTGATGTTCCCCCGTCAAGTGCGGCTGATTTTGTGAAGGCTTGCGTTGAAAAAACCGAAGAAATCGGCGTCGGCAAAATCGCTACGGTTATGGGCAGATACTACGCAATGGACCGTGACAACCGCTGGGAGCGTGTTGAAAAGGCATATGCCGCAATGGTTTACGGCGAGGGCGTTGAGGCTGATTGTGCCGTATGTGCCGTGACTAACTCTTATAAGGAAGATGTAACAGACGAATTTGTTGTGCCTGCCGTAATAAAAGGCGGTGCAACAATTAAGCCGAATGACAGCGTTATATTCTTTAACTTTCGTCCCGACAGAGCAAGAGAGATTACAAGAACTCTTGTTGACCCTGACTTTGACGGTTTTGAAAGGAAAAACGGCTTCTTCCCCGTAAACTTTGTATGCATGACGCAGTATGACGCTACCATGCCTAATGTTGATGTTGCGTTTAAGCCCGAGGTGCTTAAAAACACCCTCGGAGAATATATTTCCGACAATGGAATGGCTCAGCTTCGTATTGCAGAAACCGAGAAATACGCTCATGTTACATTCTTCTTCAACGGCGGCGTAGAAAAACAGTATCCGGGAGAGGACAGAATCCTTGTTAAATCTCCTTCTGTTGCTACCTATGACTTGCAGCCAGAAATGAGCGCTTATGAGGTTACGGACAAGCTTGTTCCCGCAATCAAGAGCGGTAAATACGATATGATCATCCTAAACTACGCAAACTGCGATATGGTAGGTCATACAGGTGTATTTGACGCTGCTGTTAAAGCTGTTGAGGCCGTTGACGATTGCGTTGGAAAGGTTGTTGACGCTATTAAGGAAATGGGCGGTGTCGCTCTTATCACTGCCGACCATGGTAACGCTGATAAGATGGTTGACGCTGACGGTGAACCGTTTACAGCTCACACGACAAATCCTGTACCGTTCTGCGTAATCGGTTACGACTGCGAACTCAGAGACGGCGGCAGACTTGCTGATATTGCACCGACTATGCTTAAAATTCTCGGACTGCCGCAGCCCGAAGAAATGGACGGCGTAAGCCTTATTAAATAATTATTTTTCAGTTTATATTCCCCACTGATAATTGTCGGTGGGGATTTTTTTTTGCATAATTTTGTCTTACAAAGGCTGAAATTTTCGCATTAATTTTTGCCGATTTGGTTTATATAAAATATGTACACCTGATTTTTTAAAACATATTGATGATTTAAAGATTTTAGTGTAAAATAATAACGGAAATTTTATGATAGGATTTTGTGATGTATAAGTTAAGACGATTTTTAAAGGACTACAAAAAAGAATGTATCATAGGACCGCTTTGCAAGCTGTTTGAGGCTATACTCGAACTGCTTGTACCGCTTGTTATGGCAAACATAATTGATGTCGGCGTTAAAAACGGTGACAGAGACTATGTTCTGAAAATGGGCGGGGTAATTATTTTGCTCGGAATAGTGGGACTTTTAAGCGCACTTGTCTGCCAATATCTCGCATCAAAAGCGTCGCAGGGAGTCGGAACAAAGATTCGCAGAGAACTTTTTGCTCACATAAACTCTCTTTCACACGCTGAGCTTGACAGGCTTGGCACTCCGTCGCTTATTACCCGAATTACAAACGACACAAATCAGGTTCAGCAAAGTGTTGCCATGGGCATTCGTCTTCTGACCCGTGCTCCGTTTATCGTTATCGGCGCATTGATAATGTCGATGACGATAAATCTTAAAATGTCAATAATATTTTTCATTGCGTCACTTTTAATCGGCATAACTCTGTATATCATAATGAGTAAAAGTATTCCTATTTATACTGCTATTCAAAAAAAGCTTGATAAAATAGGACTTATATCGCGTGAAAATCTTTCGGGTAACCGAGTTATCCGTGCGTTTTCAAAACAAAACAGCGAAAATATAAGAATTGATAATTCAACAGAGGAGCTTGCAAAAACTTCCATCCGTGTAAGCCGTCTTTCCTCTCTTTTGAGCCCTGTGACATATGCCGTTACCGATATGGCAATTATAGCAATAGTTTGGTTCGGCGCGGTAAATGTTGACAGCGGAAATATGCTGTCGGGCGATATAATCGCACTTATTAACTATATGACACAGATTTTGCTTGCTATGATAGTTGTTGCAAACCTCGTTATTTTGATGACTAAAGCAAGTGCGAGTGCTCAGAGGATCAACGAGGTTTTTGAAACAAAGCCGAGTGTTGTAGAAAAGACATCTGATAATATTGCGGTTGACAAAAGCGTTACAACACCTAAGGTCGAGTTTGATAATGTCACTTTCACTTACGGTGACGGCGATGACGAGCTGAGCAACATCAGCTTTAAAATTATGCGTGGACAAACCGTCGGCATAATAGGCGGAACAGGCTGCGGCAAAAGTACTCTTATCAACCTTATTCCCAGATATTACGATGTAAAGAGCGGCTGTGTAAATGTTGACGGAGTAAATGTTAAGGAATATCCGTTTATTCAGCTAAGGACACAGATAGGCATGGTGCCGCAGCAATCAATTCTTTTTTCAGGCACAATAAGAGAAAATATGAGATGGCAGAATAAAGACGCCACTGACGACGATATAATTAATGCGTTAAAAATCGCACAGGCTTATGATTTTGTTTCTCAGCTTGCAAAAGGTCTTGACAGCCATGTTGAGCAGGGCGGAAAAAATTTCAGCGGCGGTCAGCGTCAAAGACTTTGCATTGCAAGAGCGATTGTCGGAAATCCCGAATTGCTTATCCTTGACGACAGCTTTTCCGCTCTTGACTTTGCGACGGACGCAAATTTGCGAAAAGCTTTAAAGAAAAACACGGACAAAATGACGGTTATCATTGTAACTCAGCGTTGCTCTACAATTAAAAACGCCGACCTTATACTGGTTCTTGACGACGGAAAACTTGTAGGATGCGGCACACACGACAGGCTGTTTGAGGAATGTGAAACATACCGCGAAATATGCCTTTCTCAGCTCAAGGAAACGGAGGCTAAGAGATGAAAAGCAAGTCAGTCGTTTCAAAAATTATGAAAAAAATAAAGCCGTATTGGCTTTACCTCGCAATAGCACTTGTAAGCGCCGTAATCAGCGTTTCGCTTACGCTCTATATTCCCGTGCTTATAGGCGATGCGGTTGACAATATTATTGACAAAGGCAATGTCAACTTTGAAAATATTTTGAGAATTTTAATTTATATTGCAATAGGCGTAGTCGGAGTTGCTGTTTTCCAGTGGATTATGAACTACTTTACAAACATAATCAGCTTTAAAACGGTGAGAGATTTACGCAGAGAGATTTTCAGAAAATTTAACAGCGTCCCTCTCTCCTACATCGACACACACCCGCACGGTGACCTAATAAGCCGTGTAATAAACGATGTTGACGCTGTGGGCGATGGACTTACTCAGATGTTTTTACAGCTCTTTTCGGGCGTTGTCACCATAGTCGGAACTCTCATATTTATGCTGATGATTGACTGGCGAATTGCACTTGCCGTTGTAATTTTGACTCCTTTATCGCTGTTTGTTGCGGCGTTTATCGGAAAACTCAGCCACAAAACTTTCAGAGAGCAGCAGCTTTTGCAGGGAGAAATTTCTTCCTATGTTGAGGAACATGTGGGAAACCAAAGAATTGTAAAGGCATTCTCATACGAAGGCAGAGCCATGGACGATTTTGAATGTTTGAATAAGAAACTATACAAGGTGGGATTTCTCGCACAGTTTGCGGGAGCACTCGCAAACCCGAGTACACGGTTTGTAAACGCTATGGTATATGCGGCTGTCGGAATTTTCGGTGCATTGACTGCAATTTCGGGCACACTTTCAATAGGTCAGCTTTCATGTTTTTTGACATACGCAAACCAGTACACAAAACCGTTTAACGAGGTTACGGGAGTGCTTACTCAGCTTCAAACAGGTATTGCTGCCGCAGGAAGAGTTTTTGAAATTCTTGAAGAGGAAAATGAAACTCCCGACTCGCCAAACGCACCTGTTTTAGACAACTGCAGGGGAAATGTTAAAATTGATAATGTCAGCTTTTCTTATACAAAGGACAAGCCGCTTATAAAAGGATTTTCACTCGATGTCAAAAGCGACAGCAAGATTGCTATTGTAGGACCTACCGGCTGCGGCAAAACAACATTTATTAATCTGCTTATGAGGTTTTATGAGACCGACAGCGGTAAGATTACTATTGACGGTGTTGATATAAAGAGCCTGACAAGAGATAATTTAAGACATCAATTCGGAATGGTTTTGCAGGACAGCTGGCTATTTTGCGGAACAATTATGGAAAATTTAAGATACGGCAACGAAAACGCCACCGATGAAGAGGTTATCAGCGCCGCAAAAGCGGCATATGCTCACAGCTTTATAAGGCGTATGCCCGACGGCTACAACACTGTGTTAAGCGAAGGCGGCGGCAATTTAAGCCAAGGACAAAAGCAGCTTTTGTGTATTGCAAGGGCAATGCTTACAAATCCGCCGATTCTTATTTTGGACGAAGCAACTTCATCGATAGATACACTCACTGAAATCCGTGTACAAAAGGCTTTTGCAAAAATGATGAAAGGCAAAACAAGCTTTGTTGTCGCTCACAGACTTTCAACGATTAAGGAAAGCGATATAATACTTGTGATGAAAGACGGAAACATTATTGAGCAGGGCAACCACGAAGAGCTTATTGCTAAGGGAGGGTTTTACTATACCCTTTACAACAGCCAGTTTGCTAAGGCGGAATAAAATAATTGATAATTTAAAGGTCGGAAGAGCAAAAGCTATTCCGACCTTTTATTTTTCTGTTAATTATCAGATTTTGATGAATTATTTTTGCTGAAAACACAGCCGCAATAATTTTGTCTGTACAAATCATATTTCTTTGACAGAACAATAGAGCGTTTATAGCCCTCCTGTTTTTTAAAATCACTGAAAAGCCATTTTACTCCGTAACGCTTTGAAAGCTCCTCCCCTATTGAATTTATAACCTGAGCGTTTTTCAAGGGACTTATAGTAAGCGTGGTTGAAAAATAATCGCAGTCAAGTTTTTTTGCCATTACTGCCGATTCCTCAAGCCTGAGAGCAAAGCATTTCTCACAGCGTTTGCCGCCCTCCGGCTCATTTTCGAGACCCCTTACCGCCTTAAAAAAAACCTGCGTGTTATACTCACCGTCAACGATAGTTACGGGATTTTTAAACTCCATAAGGGAGATAAGCCTTTTCTCTTCTTGTAGCCTGTATTCATATTCTTCTTTAAAAGAAATATTTGGATTGTAATAAAAAATGATTATCTCAAAATACCGTGACAAGTATTCAAGGCAATAGCTTGAACAGGGTGCACAGCACGCATGAAGGAGAAGTTTAGGCACAACGCCATTTTTTGAATTTTCTTCAATTGTTTGATCAAGTAATTTTTGATAGTTTATCTTGTTCATAGCAATTTATAATGAAATAATATAATCAAAAAGCTCTTTTGCGTCCGACGCAACAAATTCAGCGCCCGCCTTTAAAAGCTCTGACTTACCTCTGAAGCCCCAGGAAACACCAGCCATTTTAACATTTGCGTTTTTAGCGGTATAGACATCTACATCACTGTCGCCGATATAGATACATTCTTCATTTGAAATATTGTGTTTGTTTAATATTGACATCAAAGCCGCTTTATCCGGTTTAGGCTTGTATTCGCTTTTTTTGCCCCACGCCTCTGTAAATTTGTGTTCGGGATAGACTCTGTTTAGTATCTGTCCTACAAATTCGTCAGGCTTATTTGACAGAACAGCCGTTTTTATGCCCTTTTCATCAAGGCTTTTTAAAAGCCACGCGCATCCCTCATAATCGGCTGTATTATCGTTACAATGTATTTTATACTCGCTGTTAAAAGTTTCTGATACTATTTGCAGCTTTTCAGGGTCATCTGCATAGCTGCCCAAGGCACGCTTTATAAGCATTTCTCTGCCGTTACCCACATAGTACTTGTAGTTTTCAATCGGCTTTTCTTCAAGGCCTGCCTTTTTAAGCCCCTTGTTAACGCTTTCCGCAAGGTCGGTAAGTGAATTTACGAGGGTTCCGTCAAGATCAAAAACAACCATTTTTATCATAATAAATCAGTTTAGTCCTTTCTCCTGTTCAAATATAATTGCTCTGCACGGTGCAGCCTCAAGTCCTCCGAGCTTTATAGGAAACGCACATAAATCGTACTCACCGTCGTCAATAGCTGACAGATTCAGATTTTCAAGGATTGCTATTCCTGCTCGGGCAAGCTCTCGATGTGTCCTATCCTCATCAAACGGAGGAGCTATCGACTGTGCGTCGGTTCCGACAAGCACAACCCTACTTGACGCAAGCACAATTGCAGCAGAATGAGAAATAAAGGTCTTTCCTTCTCCGTGAAAAAGCACCCGCCTCTTACAGTAAGGGAGCAACCTCTCCATATCTTCGCCTGTAAGCACACCGCTGACTGAAATCACCGTGCATTTGCCGAAAAAGGTGTTGAGTCTGATTTTATCAACGGGGTTTCCGCTTTCAAAGTAATGAAGCGGTGCATCAATATGGGTTCCAGAATGAACAGACATTGAAAGCATGGAAAGATTATATTCATCGCCGTTTTTAATGCTTTTAATGCTTTCTACTTTAGTTTCGGGGTCTCCGTCATAAACAGGCGTTCTTACAGTATCCCGCGAAATATCATGAATAATCATTTCCGTTCATCACCGTTCCTCATTCCATATAGTATATTCTACCACACAAATTGCGGTTTTGTACAGAGAAAAGTCAAATATTATCACTGAATAATATTCTTTGGCAAAAAATTAAGCCTCACCGCAGTGAGGCTTAAACCAGCTTTTTTTATTATTTACATTGCACCAGCTACATATTCAACGCCAACATTAGCAGTATTTGTGTATCCGCCAACGATGTACTTCTGGATGTATGTAACATCAACGATAGAGATTCTGCCGTCGCCGTTAACATCAGCAAGATAGTTAGTCATGCTTGATGTAGTGTCAGCATATGTCAAAGCGATCTTCTGAACCGTTGTAGCATCAGTAATATTAATTACTCCGTCACCGTTTACATCACCAAAGAAATACTTTGGCTCAGGAACTGTCGTGGGCTCTGTAGGCTCAGTTGTAGGCTCTGTAGGCTCAGTTGTGGGCTCTGTAGGCTCAGTTGTGGGCTCTGTGGGCTCAGTCGTGGGCTCTGTTGTTTCAGGAATTGTAGGCTCAACACCGAGCAATGTAGCGATCGTTTCAAGTGAAGCTACTGTTGGGTTAGCTTCGGGATCAGCAAGCTGCTCAGCATAGTCGGTAGCATACTGAACAAATACATCAGCAGGATTAACTCCGAGCTGTGCACAAACATCAGCAACAACTTCGGGTGTAATTAAAGTAGCATTAGTTACAGCCCAAGAGCAAAGGAATTGAGAAACAATCTGCTCTCTTGGCTGATATACCGGGAAGTATTTACCAACAATTTTACCTGTAGAAGTAATAGCTGCCTTTGCGCCGTACTTGTCTGAATTATTTCTCCAAGCGCCCTCAAAGTCCAGTTTAGTTGAGTCCTCGGTATTTTCAACCATATCGCCTGTTACATAGACTGTATCACCGAGACAGTCCTTACCAAATGTGATATTAGATGTTTGATGAGCAATACCATCAGTATCAAGCGTAGAGAAAAGAAGAGCATAGTCAGCCCCCTCTTCGATAGTTCCGAGCTTAGAAGTATCAAAGTAATAAAGACCTGTTTCAGCGTCTTGCTTACAGAGCTCTGACTTTGTCTGCCAAGATGTTACTGTAAGCGGAGAGCCACCGTAAACATTGTAAATGTGGCAGTAAACAGCCCTTGCCGTTCCCCATTCCTCAAGCGTAGGTAGTTCAAAATAAACATTTGTGTCTGTATCAGCCGCTGATGCAGAGAAAATTGTAAAACCTGTAAAACAGGAAGCTGCCATTAACACTGCAAGAACAAGACTGACGAACTTTGATGATTTTTTCATCGCTAATTCCTCCTTTTTGATTACTCGAAATTTGAGTAATTTCATTATATATCAAATTAAACATTTTTACAAGTACTTTTTAGGAAATATAGTTAATTTTTTTTAATTTTTTTCGGATAAATTTGCATAAAAAATAATCAGGCTTTAAAACCCTTGACACACACGGAAAATAATTGTATCATCTGTATTGTATATAAGTATGCATAGGAAATGAGGTTGAATTTATGAAAAACACCGATAAGACAATGGATAAAATTGTTGCTCTCTGCAAAGGCAGGGGCTTTGTTTATCCCGGCTCCGAGATTTACGGAGGTCTTGCAAACACTTGGGACTACGGTCCTTTAGGTATGGCACTTAAAAATAACATAAAGCAGGCTTGGCTTAAAAAATTCATTCAGGAAAATAAATACAATGTCGGTCTTGACTCCGCGATTCTTATGAACCCGCAAACTTGGGTTGCTTCGGGACACCTCGGCGGATTTTCGGATCCTCTTATGGACTGCAAGGAATGTAAAACACGCCACCGTGCAGATAACCTTATTGAGGATTTTGACGGAACCAATGTAGCCGGCTGGACTAACGAACAAATGATGGACTATATTAAAGAAAAGTCTATTCCGTGTCCTAACTGCGGAAAGCATAATTTTACCGATATTCGTCAGTTCAACCTCATGTTTAAAACTTTTCAGGGCGTTACCGAGGACAGCAAAAATGAAATATATCTTCGTCCCGAAACCGCTCAGGGCATTTTTGTAAACTTCTCAAACATTCAGAGAACAAGCCGCAAAAAGATTCCGTTCGGCGTTGCTCAGATAGGTAAAAGTTTTAGAAACGAAATTACTCCCGGCAACTTCATTTTCCGTGTGCGTGAGTTTGAGCAGATGGAGCTTGAGTTTTTCTGCAAACCCGGCACAGATCTTGAATGGTTTGAATACTGGAGATCATTTTGCCGCGACTTTTTATATTCTCTTAATATTAAGGAAGAAAACCTGCGTTTGCGTGATCATTCAGCCGAAGAACTTTGCTTCTATTCAAAGGCTACTACGGATTTTGAATACCTCTTCCCGTTTGGCTGGGGTGAGCTTTGGGGCGTTGCCGACAGAACTGATTATGACCTTACGCAGCACAGCAAGACCAGCGGAAAACCGATTGAATATTTTGATCAGACAACAAATGAAAAATATATTCCTTATGTTATTGAACCATCGCTTGGTGTTGAGCGTTTGTTCCTTGCATTAGTTGTTGAAGCGTATGATGAGGAACAACTTGACGAAAAGGACACGAGAGTTGTTTTGCACCTGCACCCGGCACTTGCTCCTTTTAAAGCAGCCGTTCTTCCTTTGTCAAAAAAGCTTAACGAAAAAGCAGAAGAAATTTATGAGATGCTTACAAAGGACTTTATGGTTGACTATGATGACGCAGGATCAATAGGCAAGCGTTACAGACGACAGGATGAAATAGGAACTCCGTTCTGCATAACATATGACTTTGATTCTGTTGAGGACGGATGTGTAACTGTCCGTGACCGTGACACAATGCAGCAGGAAAGAATTGCTGTTGATAAACTGAAAGAGTATATTGCAGATAAAATTAAATTTTAATTTAGAAAATCGCAAAAATTGAGCGGCATCTGACAGATACCGCTCTTTATTTTTGTGTAAATTAATTTTTTTAAATCAAAGCCACAGATCAGCACAGATAAAATCACTCTGCGATTTCATCGGTTTTATCGGTTTTATCTGACTTTTTTTCTTTTGACTTTTTTATTGCTTCTTCTTTCTTGGCAGTCATATTTGATGTTGACCTTTTTCTGACAGGCACGGGAAGCTCCTCTTTGAGCTTATAATACATGACACCAAGCGGCGGCAATGTGATTTCAACGGAATAATCAAGCCCGTTATACTTTACCTTTTTGGTTTTAATATCTCCGCTGTTCACGATTCCGCAGCCGCCGAACTCTTCACTTTCGGAATTGAGCACTTCTTCATAAATACCGTAAACCGGAACACCTACTTTGTATTTTTCCCTTGTTACCGGCTGGAAATTGCAAACGCAGATTATCTCGCTTCCGTCGTATGCAATTCTTCGAAATGCAATTACGCTGTTCTGATAATCGTCAAGTGCAATCCACTGAAAGCCGTTCCAGTCGTAATCGTTTTCGTGCATAGCGGGAGTATCACGGTAGAATTTGTTTGCCACCTCAAAAAAGTGATTTAACTGACGATGCTTTTCGTAATCAAGCAGATTCCACTGAAGCTGTTCTTCTGAATTCCACTCGTCAAACTGACCTATCTCACTGCCCATAAACATCAGCTTTTTTCCCGGATGAGCGAGCATATAAGCCAGAAAGCCTCTGACTCCTGCAAACTTCATCTCATAACTTCCGGGAATTTTATTAATGAGCGATCCTTTTCCGTACACAACCTCATCGTGCGAAATCGGAAGCATAAAATTCTCTGAAAATGCATAGACCATGCTGAAAGTCAGAGTATCGTGATGGTAATTTCTCCACAACGGGTCAAGAGAAATGTATGACAGTGTGTCGTTCATCCAACCCATATTCCACTTGTAATCAAAGCCGAGACCCATATCCTTAATGGGATATCTGGTAACATTCGGCCACGCCGTGCTCTCCTCGGCAATCATCATAGCTTCGGGATGATACATATGAACAACCGTGTTAAGCTTTTGCAAAAATTCAACCGCCACAAGGTTCTCTCGTCCGCCGTAGCAGTTTGGAAGCCACTCTCCGTCTTTACGGTTGTAGTCAAGATAAAGCATTGATGCAACGGCATCTACTCTGATACCGTCGACATGATACATATCAAGCCAGAACATTGCAGAAGAAACCAAAAAGCTTGTTACTTCATATCTGCCGTAGTTAAATATATAAGTACCCCACTCCTTGTGCTCTCCTATACGATAATCTTCGTATTCATAACAGCCTGTTCCGTCAAAACGAGCCAAACCGTGAGCGTCTTTGGGAAAATGGGCGGGAACCCAGTCAAGTATTACGCCGATGCCTTCTTGGTGGCATCTGTCAACAAAATACATCAAATCCTTCGGCTCACCGTAGCGAGAGGTTGCGGCAAAGTAACCCGTAACCTGATAGCCCCAGCTTCCGTCAAACGGAAATTCTGTAAGCGGCATAAATTCAATGTGAGTATAACCCATATTTTTTACATACGGAATAAGCTCCTCGGCAAGCTTTCTGTAGCTAAACATATTGCCGTCCTCATATCTACGCCAAGAGCCTGCATTTACCTCATAAACATTTATAGGCTGCTTTTCATGAGGATTTTCCTTTTTATAATTAATCCATTCATCATCATGCCATTCGTATCCGTTGATTTCATAAACCCTTGACGCATTGTCCGGTCTTGTCTGGCAATGAAAGGCATACGGGTCGGTTTTTAATCTCCGTTCAGACCAAGGAGTTTCCACGCAGTATTTGTAGCACGCAAATTCCTGTACACCCTCAATAAAGAGTTCCCAAACACCGGAGTCGGAAATACGGTACATAAAATTTGCATCTTTATCCCAGTTATTAAAATCTCCGACAACGGACACGGTCAGTGCATTCGGTGCCCATACTCTGAATACAACACCGTCTCTGCCGTCCCAATTAACGAAATGTGAGCCTAAAAACTCATATGCATGAGCCGACTCTCCCGCCAAAAATTGATCAAGCGGATATCTTTCGTCGTTTAATTTAAAAGCCATAGTCAACCTCTTTTCTGCAACGGTTTTACTGATATGTACTAACCGCGTATAATGCCGATAATTGATGTATCAGTAATTATTGATATAATTATAATATGTTTTTAACAAATTTACAAGAGTATTTTTAAATTTTTATGTAAATATTTTCATCTTTTTATACATTCATAACAACTCTGTACAATTTGACAAGGTTATTTATTAACCTACACTTTAACAATTTGACTTTTAAAATCACTTCCGCAACAGCCAATCTCATCATAAGCAAGTGACGCAATATCCGTTGCCGAAATATCTGCCGAAAGCAAGTCTAAAATATTTTTACTGCTTTTATCAACCCGTGCTACGGATGAAATCACCTCAAGCCTGCATGACTTAAGCAAGGACGCTCCTACATTTGTGAAGCCGAGCACGCGTGCATATTCAATCGGAGTAGTTTGCAATTTTTCGGTTATGCCCAGCAATGCACAGGTAATTATTCTTCGAAGCCTTGCGTGAGTGTATCGCTTTGTTTTGACATAAGAAATTATTTCTTCTACAGAATTATAATTTTTAACGGCATAAGCAATTCTGTTTTCAAGTCCCTCTTTAACATCGGGAAGCAAGCGAAAATCATCTGCACTCATTGTTCTCAGTTTATAAAGAGTTATCCTTTCGAGATTTTCGGGGTATGTTATTTTACTTGGTACCGATGGCAAGTATTTTTCTGCACTTTTACCGCTGCGAAGAGCATTTCTGACAAATGACGCACTGGCAAATTTCCCGCATGTTTTAACGCTGTCATGTGCAACGGACTTTCTTTTTATTGCAAGCGGCGTAATGTTTGTGTCTGAAAGATTTTTTAAGTATTCAATAGCGAGAATATTGTTTGGAGACGAAAACACATCCGAAACTTTATCTCCAAAAACCTCTTTTACAGCAAGCTGTAAGGCTCTTGGGTAATAATCGCCTTCGTTCATTTTTGACGCTACGATTTTGTTTACACGTGGATCTTGTGATGCAGACACGGCACTGTTTAAATCTTCAACTCTTCCGCATTCACAACCGAACGCCAGGTGGTTCACACAATCAAACGATTTTGCTATACGCACTCCGCCATAAGCAAATCTTTGTGCGTTTGATACAGCGTACACACACGGAAGCTCGATTACAAGGTCAACCCCGTTTTCAAGTGCGGTTTTTGCTCTTGAATACTTATCTGTCAAAGCTACCTCTCCCCTTTGAGTAAAGCTTCCGCTCATTATAGCAATAACAGGGGCATCGGTAAGCTTTTTTGCGGAGTCTATTAAATATGCGTGACCGTTGTGAAAAGGATTAAATTCGCTTATAACAGCTACAGCCATAAATGCACCTCATTTTTTATTACCTGACAATTTTACCATAATAAAAGGTAAAAAATACTTGAAAAGTGAAAATTATTGGAGTATCATATATTATATATCATTTCTTAATTCTAATCAATAAAGCAAAGGGATGAAACATAATGAAAATTTTAGTAATTAACGCAGGCAGTTCTTCACTTAAATATCAGCTTATTGAAATGACAGAAGAAAAAGTGCTTGCAAAGGGTAATTGTGAAAGAATCGGAACAAGCGGAGCATTTATCGGATTTAAGGCTCCCGACGGCAAAAAAATAGAAAGGAAGCTTCAGATGCTCAACCACACTCAGGCGTTTGAAGCAGTAAAAAATGTCCTGCTTGACCCGGAATACGGTGCAATCAAGGAATTGTCAGAGGTTGCTGCCATCGGTCACAGAGTGGTTCAGGGCGGCTCATATTTTGATAAATCCGTTCTTGTTAATAATGATGTAATCAACAAAATAAGAGAGCTTGCACCGCTTGCACCGCTTCACAACCCTGCTCATTTACAGGGCATTGAGGCATGCACAAGAGTATTCGGTGCAAAGGTTCCGCAGGTTGCGGTTTTTGACACAGCTTTTCATCAGACGATGCCTGAAAAAGCTTATATGTACGCTGTTCCGTATAAATACTATGAAAAATTCGGCGTTCGCAAATACGGTTTTCACGGTACATCGCACAGATATGTAACTGACAAAATGGCAGATCTTATGGGCAAAAAGAAAGAGGAGCTAAAGCTTATTACATGCCACATAGGCAACGGCTCATCAATCACGGCAGTTAAAAACGGCAAGGTAATTGATACTTCGATGGGTCTTACCCCTCTCGGCGGTTTTATGATGGGAACACGCTCAGGTTCGCTTGACCCGTCGGTAATAACATTTATTGCCGAAAAGGAACATCTTACTCCTGAGGAAATGTCAAAGATATTAAATAAAGAATCCGGTCTTTTGGGAATATCGGGTGTTTCATCGGATGACCGTGATGTTTGTGCGGCAGAAGCCGACGGCAACATGAGAGCACATCTTGCACACGAGATGCTCTACTACCAGATTGCAAAATATATCGGAAGCTACTATGTAGCGCTCGGCGGCTGTGACGGTATTGTATTCACAGCGGGACTTGGCGAAAACCAGCCCAGTCTGAGAGAAAAAGTTTGCGATTACCTCTCATGCTTCGGAGTTAAACTTGATAAAGAGTTTAATTCAAAAGCAAAAGGCGGAGTAACAGGTACATTGTCTGCTCCCGACTCTAAGATAAGAGTTGAGCTTATAGCTACTGATGAAGAAATGGTAATTGCCCGCGATACAAAGTTAATTGTAGAAGCACTTTAATTAAAATTAATACATCACAAAAGCAGTTTTAATATTAAAACATAAAGATAAAACTTCCTTACAAACAGAGCGAGAATAATAGTCGCTTATTTGAAAGGAAGTTTTTTTTACAAATTATTTTATTAATTATCAGAGTACATTTCGGAATAAGTCAAGTTTCGGTATTTTGATTAAATCTACGATAAAATTTGAAATATTCATAATATGTACATACATCTGTTTACACATATTTATTTCATATTCACCTTTACGGTAATTTCATGAGTCATAAAATCGTCTGCATCGGTAACAGTTATACTGAGATTTTCAAAATCAAAGGAAAAACCTTTTTTAGGTATGAATCCTATTAGCTCAAGTATCCATCCGTTTACGGTAGTGGCTTCGGTTTTCTCATCATGCTCAAGCGAGAAGTATTCAAAAAAATCTTCTGCATAAGCGGAGCAACGCACTCTGTAAGTATCTGCATTGAGCTTGACAAAATCCTCAACAGCCTCGTCCTGTTCATCCCATATTTCTCCGACAATTTCTTCGAGTATATCCTCCATTGTAACCACGCCCGCGGTAACCCCGTATTCGTTTACAACCACTGCAATATGATTGTGATCTTTTTGCATATCCTTAAAAAGGACATCAAGATGTGCTGTTTCGGGAACAAATGTAGGCTGACAAACAGCATCCTCAAGTTTGAAGTTAGGACTTGAGTACTTGAGAAGAAAGTCACGGCTGTATAATATTCCGACGATATTGTCAATTGTATCGGAATATACAGGAATACGGGAATATCCTTCAGTTTCGATAACATTCAGAATTTCTGAAAAATCAGCATCCTTTGAAACAAAAACAACAGATTTTCTCGGCGTCATAACATCTTCTGCCGTCATACCGTCAAGCTTAAACACATTTTTTATATATTCAATATCATTCTGATCAAGGGTTCCTTCATCTGCACCGGCATCAAGCATAAGCACTATATCCTCCTCTGATACCGGATCTTCCTTGTCGTTTGGTTTTATACCGAAAATACGAAGTACGCCGTTTGTAGAAACAGTCAACAGCCAAATAATAGGTTTGAGAATTACCGCAAGCACGGATATTATCGGGCAAACTGCTTTTGCAAGCCTTTCTTTGTGTCTCATCGCAAGACGCTTTGGCACAAGCTCACCGAGCACAAGGGTAAAAAACGAAAGAATCAAAGTTATAATAATAACCGCTATGGTATTGATTGTTCCTATCTGATTTTCGGAAATTCCAAAAGTTTTAACGAAAAAGTCTGAGAGCCTTTCGGCAAAATTATCTGCCGCAAAAGCCGATCCCAAAAATCCTGCAAGTGTAATACCTATTTGAATTGTTGATAGAAAGCGTGTGGGCTCTTCTATCATTTTCAGCATCTTAACAGCCTTTCTATCGCCGTCCTCAGCACGGGCTTTGACTTTTTTCTCGTTTAAAGATATTACCGCAATCTCGGTTGCGGCAAAGAACGCATTTAACAGAATGAGCGCAAGTTGCAATAATAATTGTTGAATTATATCAGACATATTAGCCTCCAAAATTAAATATGTTATTAAATTTAAGAAAAATATTGCCCCTAATTTCGATTAACAACCGAAAAGTGCATCCTAAACTTGAATCTAAAAACATATTTTCCGTATTTTAAAGGCTTTCGAGCAGTGAAAAACTTACTACTTCGAGGAAGCGGATCCACAAAACCATCTCCTTTCTAATGTCCGTATTATATATTAAAATTACCTTTTAGTCAATTATAATATCAGCATAATTACAGATTGCCGCTCGGAGCTTACAAAATTATTTAAAATACATGTCAGTTCATAGACGCTAATAAAACCGTAATATAGTTTTAACGGTTATAAACCGTTTTAACCTTTATCATCATAATTGTTCTGAATTTCTAAAAGACTGTATTTACTGTATATGTTTCTGTTTATTTACTTGATTTGTTAATGTAGATTTTAATTTCCTATTTATCGCTAACAAAATGTGTTATGTGTTATAAAAAATCCTCCAAGCAAAACTAATTGCTTGGAGGATATAATTATTGTTTATTTGTTTTTTACTCTGTATATGAATACCAAGTACCGCCTGCTTTATTTCCGGCATTTGCTTTGTAACAATTCATACCT
>CALYBM010000092.1 GCA_944412525.1 uncultured Ruminococcus sp.
TATAAATCTCTTCTATATCCTGCATAATTTCCCCCTTTCATTTTATTAGTGTTAAAAACTATATTTTTGTTACATATTTTTTAATTTATAGGAAACTGCTTGAAAACGGTCGGGCAGAGGAGGTTTGATAATATCAACCTGTCTGCTCGAACCCAGTGTCGAGACACTCGACTTTTTGCAGAAATAGTCAGCGGATTTAGTCACATTGATTGACAAAACGGTGATGAAATGCGATAATATAAAGGTATATATAATGGGTGTGAAAAACGCAGGAAGCTTTGCTTTGAGTTTAGGCGCATTCATTTTGCAGGCATTTTGCGTGCCTGAAACTTTTCGGTTTATGAGGAGATATGTTTATGGCAAAAGAACTTGCTAAATCGTACAAGCCCTCGGATTTTGAGGACAAAATTTATGACTTTTGGATAAAGGGCAACTATTTCCACGCAGAGGTTGACAAGGATAAAAAGCCCTATACTATCGTTATGCCGCCGCCAAACATTACGGGACAGCTCCATATGGGACATGCTCTTGACGAAACCTTGCAGGATATTCTTATCCGCTGGAGAAGAATGCAGGGATACAGTGCGCTGTGGCTTCCGGGAACGGATCACGCGTCTATCGCGACCGAAGCAAAAATTGTTGAGGCAATGCGTAAAGAAGGCATTACAAAAGAAGATATAGGCCGTGACGAATTTTTAAAGCGTGCTTGGGAGTGGAAGCGTGAATACGGCGGAAGAATCACAAGTCAGCTCAGAAAGCTCGGTTCAAGCTGCGACTGGGAACGCGAACGATTTACTATGGATGAGGGCTGTTCGGAGGCAGTAAAAGAGGTTTTTGTAAAGCTTTACGAAAAAGGTCTTATTTACAAAGGTGAGAGAATCATAAACTGGTGTCCGCATTGCTGCACATCGATATCGGACGCCGAAGTTGATTTTGCCGAGCAGGACGGCTCATTCTGGCATCTTCGCTATCCGCTTACAGACGGAAGCGGTTATGTTCAGCTCGCTACAACAAGACCCGAAACTCTGCTTGGAGATACGGCTGTTGCGGTTCACCCTGATGATGAAAGATACAAGGATATAATCGGCAAAACCGTTACACTTCCTATTGTAGGCAGAGAAATTCCCGTTGTTGCCGATACCTATGTTGAGCCTGAATTCGGAACGGGTGTCGTAAAAATCACTCCGGCGCACGACCCCAACGACTTTGAGGTCGGTTTGCGTCATAATCTTGAGGTTATCAATGTTATGGACGATACTGCCCATATGAACGAAAAGGCAGGAAAATATCAGGGCATGGATCGTTACGAGTGCAGAAAAGCCATAGTTAAAGACCTTGAAGAGGGCGGATTCCTCGTAAAAATTGAGCCCATTAAGCACAATGTCGGCACCTGCTACCGCTGTAAAACTACCGTTGAGCCGAGAATTTCAAAGCAGTGGTTTGTAAAAATGCAGCCGCTTGCAGAGCCTGCAATAGAATGTGTTAAAAACGGCGGTACAAAGATTATCCCGGAACGCTTTGAAAAGGTTTATTTCCACTGGATGGAAAATATAAAAGACTGGTGCATTTCCCGTCAGCTCTGGTGGGGACACAGAATTCCCGCATGGTACTGCGACGACTGCGGCGAGATTATTGTCGCAAAGGAAGCTCCGACAGTATGCCCTAAGTGCGGCAAAACTCATCTCCATCAGGACGAGGATACGCTTGACACTTGGTTTAGCTCAGCTTTGTGGCCGTTCTCAACACTTGGTTGGCCTGAAAAGACGCCTGAGCTTGAATATTTTTATCCGACCGATACTCTCGTTACGGGTTATGATATTATATTCTTCTGGGTTGCGAGAATGATTTTCTCCGCACTTGAACAGACGGGCGAGCCGCCGTTTAAGACTGTGTTTATGCACGGTATTGTTCGTGATGAAAACGGTGTTAAGATGTCAAAGTCCCTCGGCAACGGTATTGACCCGCTTGAGGTAATAAATAAATACGGCGCCGACGCTTTGAGGTTTTTCCTTGCAACAGGTAATTCTCCGGGAAATGATATGAGATATTCAGACAAGCGTGTTGAAGCTTGCGCAAACTTTGCAAACAAGCTTTGGAATGCGTCACGCTATGTTCATATGAATATTGATGACTACGATGTTTCATTAACGCTGCCCGAAAAGCTTGCCACCGAGGATAAGTGGATTGTTTCAACGCTTAACACGGTTGCTAAGGAAGTTAACGAGAACCTTGAAAAATTTGAGCTCGGCATTGCGGTGCAAAAGATATATGAGTTCATCTGGGACTGCTACTGCGACTGGTACATTGAGCTTGTAAAGGCAAGACTTTCAAGCGACGGCGAAGACGCAAAGAATGCAAGACAGGTTCTTTTGTATGTTCTTGACCAAATTTTGAGACTTCTCCACCCGTTTATGCCGTATATCACAGAAGAAATTTGGCAGACAATCCCTCACGAGGGTGAAACGATAATGCTTGCCGAGTACCCGAAATACGAGCCCGAGCTTGACTATCCCGAAGCAGTACTTGAGATGCAGAGAGTTATGGAGGCAATCCGTGCAATCCGTAACCGCCGTGCTGAAATGAATGT
>CALYBM010000093.1 GCA_944412525.1 uncultured Ruminococcus sp.
TCAAACTTTTCGGGCAGTATTTTGCAGGTGCTTTTGCACAGGGATACAAGTCGTTTTTCTCCCGGATGGGTCTGTCTGTTAAGTGCGAAGATAACATCAAAATAGCTTTCTAAAAACGCGGTTATCCTGTGATTGACGCTTACAAGGTCGCCTCTCTGCTGCACCTTTTTTATCTGCATATCATATGAGGGAAGCCTGCCGCTTAAAAGATTTCGGTTATTTTCAATAATATTTTTTCTGAGCTTTTCGGGATAGGGAACATCATACTTTTTTTGCAGAGCCGTAAATTCTCCTGTCTTGTCAAAAAGCACTTTGCTGTTTTTAAAATTATGCCAAAAGCAGGTAGTGTAGCCGTTAAAAGGCTTTCCGTCCTCGACAACAAGTTTCAAATATTTTGAGAACACATCTGTATTGCGGTAGATAATATCAAGACCCACGCCGCTTTTCATTATGCAGTTGTCCTCAAGCTCCCAGTAATGGTTGCCGATTTCCGCCGTTCTGCAAAAGGGCATAACGGTTTTACGCTTTGTTTCGTTGTCAAGTTCCGAATTAAGATAAACATAAATGTCATAGTCGGAGTTTTCGTCGTTAGTTTCGGTTGAACGGGAACCGCCGAGCACAACGGCGTCGGTTTCTTTCAGACTTTCAAATGCCGAGATAATTGAATTGAGATTATCATCACTGATATATTTAATCATAAAAACAACTCCCCTTTATTTTATCTGATTATAACATTTACGGAGTATGTATATCAACGGTATATTTTTTAAAAATATGGTGTTTTATTATTAAAATGATTGATTTTTGAGTGTTGATTTGTTACTATATCTATATAAATCAATGCTGAATGCTTGCGTTTATTTGCGAAAGGAGAACGGCATATGAAAAATAATGACTACGGCGATGACTTTGAATTTAAAAGAAACAGCGGATCATCGTATGGCGATGATTTTGATAACTTTGATGTTGACGGTGCAGATGCGCCGAACCGTGCAATATACACCGAGGCTGATGACAAAGGCTCTCAGTTAACGGATGATGACGATTACGGCGATAATTTTGAGTCGCAGACGGGTGAAAACAACGAAGAAAATTCTTATGATGACGACTACGAAAACAGCCGTGAAGAATATTACATAAACACCACCCCGAACGACCGCAAAAATAAAAACAGCAATAACAGAAATAAGAACAAAAAGAAAAACGGCTCAAATAAAAAAGTATCTGTTGTTTTGGGTGTTTTGGCGGTGCTTTGTCTTATTGCGGCAGTGATTTTTGCGGTGTCGCAGTGTTCGGATGAGGACGGTGACTCAAAGGCGACGACTGCTCCGTCTACAAAGGCCTCAACTGCTGCTCAAACTACGCAGCCGCAGTATTATGAAACGGAGGCTTACACCGAGCCTGTCGAAACGGAGGCACCTACGCAGATTTATACAGAGGAACCTACAGAGGTTTATACAGAACCTCCCACCCGGGCGCCCGAAACTCAGGCTCCCACTCAAACCGAGCCTGTTGTTACCGAGCCGCAAACCGAGGATCCTGAAGTTACTCAGATACAGCAAAATACGGAATTACCCGTTGTATAAAAATTATAATGATGAAAAGAGGATAAAAATGGGATGTAATCACGATTGTTCATCGTGCTCGTCAAACTGCAAGGAAAACGGTCAGAACGATTTGCATGAGGAACTTAACAAGTACAGCAAAGTAAAAAAGGTTATCGGCGTAGTGTCGGGAAAGGGCGGAGTAGGAAAGAGCCTTGTTACCTCAATGCTTGCCGTAACAATGAACAGAATGGGCAAAAGAACGGCTGTTCTTGATGCCGATATAACAGGTCCGTCAATACCAAAGGCGTTTGGACGCACAAAGAGATGTATGGGAAGTGACGAGGGAATTATACCCGTTGTTACTGAGACAGGAATAAAAATAATGTCAATTAACCTCCTGCTTGAAAACGAAACAGACCCCGTTGTTTGGCGTGCTCCGATGATTACGGGAACGGTTAAGCAGTTTTGGACAGATGTTGTGTGGGGCGATGTAGATTATATGTTTGTGGATATGCCGCCCGGAACGGGAGATGTTGTGCTGACGGTATTCCAGAGCATTCCGCTTGACGGAATAGTAGTTGTGGCTTCTCCGCAGGAGCTTGTTGGAATGATTGTCGAAAAGGCTGTTAAAATGGCGGAGATGATGAATGTTCCCATACTCGGTCTCGTTGAAAATATGAGCTACTTTGCCTGCCCCGACTGCGGCAAAAAGTTTTCGGTGTTCGGTGAAAGCCATATTGACGAAATTGCGGAAAAATACGGCACAAAGGTGCTTGCAAAGCTTCCTATTGACCCCGACCTTGCAAAGAGTGTGGATGAGGGAAGAATAGAGTCGTTTGAGGGCTGTTATCTTGACGAAGCGGCAGAGGCTCTTGAAAATAACAAATAAAACATGCGGTAACAGATTATGAAAGATAAAATCTTTATTAAAGGCACGGTTTATATTATTGCTTCAGGGATTTTGGGTGCCGTTGTCGGAGCACTCGTTTGGGTGTTTTTAAAGGCTGTGTCGCTCGGTACGGAATTTATTTGGAATTTTGTCCCCGAAAGACTTGATGTGCCCTGTTACACGATAATTGTCTGTTTAATCGGTGCGGTTATTATAGGTGTTTTAAGGCTTGCGTTCGGTAACTACCCCGAAACAATGGAGGAGGTTATGGG
>CALYBM010000094.1 GCA_944412525.1 uncultured Ruminococcus sp.
CACCATACAAAATGTTTTTCCGCTTCTCACGGCACCGTCACAGATAATCGCGTCACACTTACAGTCTTTGGAGCTTTTGCTCCACCACGAAAGCACCCTAAGCTGTTTTTGTGAAAAAGACTTAATCTTCAGCCTTATCACTTCCGACCGTTCTTGCACTCTTGTCTATGGCGTCAAAAAGATTCCGAACGCCGTTTTCCTCTTCCTGTCTGCTTTCGAGCTTTTCAAGAGCCTTCAGTCTGTCAAAAAACTTGATTTCCATCGAGCCGTCCTTCGGTCTTTTTATCTCCGACACCAAAAAAAGGTCCATTGAGCTGAGATCGGCACGAGATGGATTTTCCATATAAAGCAGAGATACCGCGTCCGCAATATCACCGAAAGCAAGCCTTTGATACCCCACCGACGCCATATTGGCAAGGGATTTTTCACGCTGTTTTGCAAGTTGTTCAATTTCGTCTGCAATTTCCTTTCTGCAAAGCAGCTTTTCACCCGCCTGTTCGGGTTTTTTTGACCAGCCTGCACGCTTTGCCGCAATTGACGGACTGCCTGTATTTATAAAACAGCTGCAAAATTCCCTTTCACGGCTTGTAAGTTTTTTATCTATTTTTGTCACCTCCGTTTTTTGAGAGGATTTTTTGAGTAAGCCTCTCAACTATACCCATAAAAAACAAAAAAATTGCATAAAAGAATGCAATTTTTGAAAAAATAATTTTAATTTTTTTATTTTATAGGAAACTGCTCGACTTTTTAATTTTTATGTAAAGGCACGCATTAACGTGCCCAAATCTATATTAAAGCGTAAGGCTTTTAAAATTATCATTTAAAATTTTACAGCTGTTGTCAAGCTTCTCAAGCTCCTCCTGAGAAAGCCGCATTTCCAAAATTCTCTTTGCTCCCGCGGCGTTTATGAAGCACGGATTTCCTATAAACACATCTTTTTTGCCGCCGTATTCTCCTCTCAGGCGTGTTGATACGGTCAAAACCGAATTTTCATCATTTAAAATCGCCTTTGCGATTCTGACAATCGCCATACCTATTCCGTAATAGGTAGCTCCCTTCGCCTCAATTATTTCCTGTGCCGCCGTTCTTACATCAACGCTTATTTTTTCAAGTTCCTCCATTGAATATGTCTGCGAGTTATCGGCAAGTACATCCTTTATCGGCTTCACCGCAAGAATTGCCTGACTCCACGGTACAAACTCGCTGTCTCCGTGTTCACCTATGACATATGCGTGAATGTTTCTAGGGTCAACCTCAAAATATTCTCCCATAAGATACCTCAGTCTTGCTGTGTCAAGCGTCGTACCCGTTCCTATTACCTTTGCGGCGTTAAAACCCGAAAGCTCAAAGGTCACCCTTGTCATAATGTCAACGGGATTTGTTGCAACAAGAAAAATCCCGTCAAACCCGCTCTGAACAACCATCGGCACTATTGACGCAAACACCTTTGTATTTCTCTGCAAAAGCTCCAATCTGCTCTCTCCCGGCTTTTGATTTACTCCCGCGCAGATAACGACAATGTCTGCGTCCGAACAGTCGCCGTAACCTCCGCAGTAAATCTTCATACTTGAATTTGAAAACGCAAGACCGTGGTTGAGGTCCATTGCTTCTCCTCTTGCTCGCTTTTCGTTTAAATCAATCAACACAAGCTCATCGCAAAGATTTCTGTTAAGTGCCGCATAAGCAAAGCTCATTCCGACCATTCCCGTACCGATAAGTACAATTTTCTTTTTGTTGTCAGCCATAATCATACTCCCTTTTAATTTATTCAGCCCGTACAGCAAACAGAGCTTAAACACTATTAGCTTTTACACCCAAAGCCTTATTATTCCTAAAATTTGTTCTATAATATAAGATAATTAATATATAATCGTTTTTTTGCGTAGTTTCCAAATTAAATATATAAAAAACAACACAAAGCTTCTTGAAAATCTTTAACACATATGATAATATTTATAGTGAAAAGCTGTATTAGCTTAAGTGTTTTATTGTGAATTTATTTGTGAAAGGAAATGAGATAATGTACAAAATAGTTAAGAAAAAAGTTCTTAACCCCACTGTTACATTGATGGAAATTGACGCTCCGCTTATCGCAAAAAAAGCTGAGCCGGGTCAGTTTATCATTCTCCGAGTTGACGAAGACGGCGAGCGTATTCCGCTTACCGTTGCAGGTTATGACCGAGAGGCAGGAACGGTAAGAATTATATTCCAGATTGTAGGTGCTACAACCGAAAAGCTCAACCACCTTGAGGAGGGCGACAATATTCATGATTTTGTCGGTCCTCTCGGTGTTCCCACACATACCGAAGGCCTTAAAAAGGTTTGCGTTGTAGGCGGCGGCGTCGGTTGTGCCATTGCACTTCCCGTTGCGGAAAAACTGCACAAGCTCGGCTGTGAGGTACACTCCATCATAGGATTCAGAAATAAAGACCTCGTTATTCTCGAGGATGAATTCAAGGCTTGCTCCGATAAGTTTATCCTAATGACCGATGACGGTTCATACGGAGAAAAGGGCGTTGTAACGGCACCGCTCGAAAAACTCATCAACGACGGCGAAAAGTACGACCTTGTTATCACTATCGGTCCGCTTATCATGATGAAGTTCGTTGTTAAAACTACAAAACCCCACAATATTCCTACAACTGTTTCTATGAATCCGATTATGATTGACGGCACAGGTATGTGCGGCGGATGCCGCTTAACCGTTGACGGACAAACAAAGTTTGCATGTGTTGACGGTCCCGACTTTGACGGCTTTAAAGTTGATTTTGACGAAGCTATGAAGCGCGGCGCTATGTACAAGAATTTTGAACGCCACGCATACGAAGAAACCTGCAATCTTTTCAAAAAGGAGGTTGAGTAATTATGCCTAATATGTCACCAAAAAAGGCAGAAATGCCAACCCAGGACCCGAATGTCAGGAACAAAAACTTCCTCGAGGTAGCAATGGGCTACACCGAGGAGGTAGCAATAGAAGAGGCACAGCGTTGTCTTCACTGCAAAACAAGGCCCTGCGTTTCGGGCTGTCCCGTACATATTGCAATTCCCGACTTTATCAAGGAAGTTGCAAACGGAAATTTTGCAGCGGCTTATGATATAATCTCCGAGTCAAGCTCACTTCCCGCAGTCTGCGGCCGTGTTTGCCCTCAGGAAACTCAGTGTGAAGCAAAGTGCGTAAGAGGCATCAAGACAGAGCCTGTCGGCATCGGCAGACTTGAGAGATTTGTCGCTGACTGGCACAACTCACAGCCCGACGCTAAAATTAAAAAGCCCGAACCAAACGGACACAAGGTTGCCGTAATCGGCTCAGGTCCCGCGGGACTTACCTGTGCGGGCGATCTTGCAAAGAAGGGTTATGATGTCACCGTATTTGAGGCTCTCCACCTAGCAGGCGGCGTGCTTGTTTACGGTATTCCCGAATTCAGGCTTCCGAAGTCAATTGTTCAAAAAGAGGTTGACACGCTGAAAGAACTCGGCGTTAAGATTGAAACAAACATGGTAATCGGCAGAGTACTGTCAATTGATGAGCTTATGGACAATTACGGCTTTGAATCCGTATTTATCGGTTCGGGTGCAGGACTTCCGAGATTTATGAATATCCCCGGCGAAAACCTCTGCGGTGTTTACTCCGCAAACGAATTTCTTACAAGAACAAACCTTATGAAAGCGTACAAGGATGATCCTTCAACTCCGATTATGCATGCTAAAAAGGTAGCCGTAGTCGGCGGCGGAAATGTTGCAATGGACGCTGCGCGCTGTGCAAAGCGACTCGGCGCAGATGAAGTCTATATCGTGTACAGACGAAGCGAAGAAGAGCTTCCTGCCCGTAAGGAAGAGGTTGAACACGCTAAAGAAGAGGGAATCATCTTTAAGCTTCTCAATAATCCCGTTGAGATTCTCGGAAACGAGGACGAATTTGTAACAGGTATGAAGTGCATCAAAATGGAGCTTGGCGAGCCTGATGCAAGCGGCAGAAGAAGACCTGTTCCCGTAGAGGGCAGTGAATTTGTAATTGATGTTGACGCCGTAATTATTTCAATCGGAACATCTCCCAACCCGCTTATCAAGTCAACGACCAAGGGACTTGATACTCAAAAATGGGGCGGTATTATTGCCGACGAAAACGGTCTTACTTCCCGTGAGGGCGTTTACGCGGGCGGCGACGCAGTAACAGGCGCCGCTACGGTAATTCTCGCAATGGGCGCAGGCAAAACAGCCGCAGCCGCTATTGACGAGTATATTCAAAATAAAAACAAATAATCTAATTTGCTGTAATTAAATTATCTATGCCAAACGGCAGTTTCGCAAAATGTGAAACTGCCGTTTATTTTTGTATATTTTTATACTGCTTAACCATATTGAGAAAAAACATTTTTTCACTTTCATTAAGCGTTGATACGCTCTCAGAAATGTGCAATGGAAAAATATTGCTTTGCATATGTAAAGATTTAAGGATTATTTAATAATTTATATTTTATACTTAGCTCATAACAAAGTGAGGTGATGGTATGTTATTTAATATACTAAGGAGAGATTTAAAGCGAAAAAAGTCAATTAATATTATTTTAATGATTTTTGTCATACTTGCATCAACTTTTATTGCAAGCGGTGCAAACAATATGGTAACTGTTTTTAATGCATTGGACAATTATTTCGACATGGCAGAAGTTCCCGATTATTGGGTATCAACTTCAGACAGCCGTTCAGTTGAAAATTTTAAGTCATTTGCCGATGAGAACAATTATAGTTATAAAGACAACACAATGGCAATGATAAATCCCAAAGATGTCAAAATTGACGGTAAAGTATTTGACTATTCAAACACCACTGTAATTTCAAGGATAAACGATACGAATTTGTTTTTAGAAAACGGAGAACAGCTAAAGTCGGTTGCCGACGGAGAGATTTATGTGAGTTCACTCATGTGGTTTTCTGACTCGAATGATTTTCACGAAGGTTCAAAAGTCGTTATAAAATGCGGCGATCTGTCAAAAGAGTTTGTTGTAAAAAGCTATGTCAAAGACGCTGTGTTTGGTTCAGGAATGATTAGTATGACAAGATTTTTGGTCAGCGATAATGACTTTGAATTTTTTAAAGAGAATGAAAAGAGTGTACTTTTTGACAGCTTTTTTCTTAATACAGATGATTCTGAGTTTAACATTAAGTTTACCGACCTTGAACTCAATGTTCTGTTTAGCATTGACAGAGAAACCGTTAAACTTACGTATATTATGGACATATTAATGTCAGCAATTGTTTTTGTGGTCAGCATATGTTTGATTCTGATTTCGCTTGCAATTTTAAGATTTACCATTGATTTTACTATGACAGAGGAATTTAGAGAAATCGGTGTAATGAAAGCAATCGGAATATCTAACCGAGGGATAAGAGGATTATATATAATAAAATATACTGCAATATCGATAGTCGGCTCTGCCATCGGATTTATTCTGAGTATTCCGTTCGGCAGTCTTATGTTGCAGAGCACCTCAAAAAACATTATGATTTCAAATTCAGGAAACTATGCCCTGAATGTTATGTGTTCGGCTTTATCAGCATTTATTGTAGTCATGTTCTGCTACCTATGCACAAGAAAAATAAAAAGATTCTCTCCGATTGACGCAATCCGCAACGGAGAAACAGGAGAGCGGTATTCCAAAAAAGGAGTTATTCATCTTAGCAATTCAAAGCTTCCTTTAATTCTTTCAATGTCGCTCAATGATGTTATAAGCAGTTTTAAAAAATATGTGTCAATGTTTTTGATTTTTGTAATCGGAATTTTACTTGTGATTATCCCTCTTAATATTGTAAACACATTAAAGTCAGACAGTTTTATTCAAGCCTTTGGAATGGCGAAAAGCAATGTCATTATATTGCAGGAAACTTATTTTGATAACTCAGGCAACAACAAACAGATGCTTGAAGAAAAAATAGAAAATATTAAAGATTACTTGAATGAAAATGATATTGAGTCGAAAGTCTTTCAAGAAGCATTTTTTAAATTCTATATTTCAAAAGACGATAAAAAGACTTCCAGTATAGCAACTCAGGGCATTGGTGATTCAAGCTGTGATATGTACACATATCTTGACGGAACTCCGCCCCAAAATAAAAACGAAATTGCCGTTTCGCACATAGTAGCCGATAGAATTGATGTTAAAATAGGTGATGATATAAGTGTAAATATCGGTAATGAAGTAAAAAAATACACCGTTACTGCTATATATCAAACAATGATGAATATGGGAGAAGGAGTTAGATTTTCAGAAACCGAAGACCTCGATTACAATTATATAACCGGCTGTTTCGCAATTCAGGTTTTATATACAGATAATCCTAACCAACAAACGATCAATGAAAGGAATGAACTGCTGGCTGAGAATTATCCTGAGTGCGAGCTTATGACTACAGCCGAATATGTTGACATGATGGACGGCGGAATATCCGGACAGATCGATGGAGTAAAAATCCTTATACTTTCCATAGTTATTTTTATTAATATTCTTGTTACAGTGCTAATGACCAAAAGTTTTATTACAAAAGAAAAGTGTGAAATTGCAATTCTAAAGGCAATCGGATTCAGAAACAATGCCATTGCAGCTTGGCAAGCTTTGAGAATTTGTTTGATTTTGGCAGCGTCAACAGTTGTTGGCGTACTCATCGGTTCCCCTATATCTCAATTTGTATTTTCACAAATTTCCTCAATTATGGGAGCATATAATTGTCCGATTGAGATAAACACACTTGAAACATTTTTGATATATCCGATTGGTGTACTTTTGATAACGGGAGTTTCAGCGTTTCTGTCATCGCTGAGTGTGAGAAAAATCAGTGCATCAGACACCTCAACCAATGAGTAAAAAGGAGAACTAACTTATGAATACAATACTAAAAGTAAATGAATTATGCAAAACATATATTGTCAACAAGCGTCAGAACAATGTACTGAGAAATGTGAGTTTTTCAGTAGATGAGGGTGAAATGATTGCGGTTATGGGACCATCGGGTTCGGGCAAATCAACACTTTTGTATGCTGTTTCGGGAATGGAGAAGGCAACCGCAGGCGAAGTTTTGTTTGGTGACCAAAGCATTGATAAGATGAGCGAAAAAGAACTTTCAAAGCTCAGACTTGATGAAATGGGATTTATCTTTCAGCAAATGTATATGCTTAAAAACCTTAGTTTGCTTGATAACATTATTCTTCCTGCCTGCATGTCTAAAAAGATCAAGCAAAGACGAAAGGAAGTTACCGAAAGAGGACTTGCACTTATGCACAAACTCGGCATAGCCGAGGTTGCCGACAACGACATTAATGAGGTATCGGGTGGTCAGCTTCAGAGAGCCTGTATTTGCCGAAGTATGATAAACAATCCAAAGGTTATCTTTGCTGATGAGCCGACAGGTGCTCTTAACAGAAATTCCTCCGATGAGGTTATGGAAGAACTTTTAAAAATAAATTCGGAGGGCACAACGGTTATGCTTGTAACTCACGACATAAAAGTTGCGTCCCGTTGCTCAAGAGTGCTTTATATAGTTGACGGAAACATCAGCGGAGAGTATAATTTTGATAGAGATTTTTCTGAATCAAAACTCAGAGAACGAGAAAAAATGTTAAACGGCTGGCTTATGGAAATGGGTTGGTAAATACAGAGAGGTTGTTATGACGGATATTTTGATTGTTGAGGATAACAAAGAACTCGGCGAGCTCTTGCGTGACTTTTTGGTTGCTGAAAACTATACGGTTTCAATTGCCGACAGCGGAGAAAAAGCCGTTTCTCTGTTTGAAAAATACGGTGCAAAAATCGTTGTTTTGGATATAATGTTACCTCAAATGGACGGTTTTGCTGTGTGCAAAAAACTGAGAGAAAAGTCAAATGTTCCGATTATCATGGTAAGTGCAAAAACCGAGAAAGACGATAAGCTCAACGGCTTAATTCTCGGTGCGGACGATTACATTGAAAAGCCCTATGATATTGATATAATGATAGCTAAAATCAAGGGGATATTTAAACGCAGATATTCCCTTGATGAGATAGTTGACGGTGACATAAGAATAAACAAGGCTGAAAAGTCAGCATACAAAAATGATATTTTGCTCAATTTGACATCAAAGGAATTTGAACTGCTTTTATTACTTGCAGAAAATAAAGGGAAAACACTGAGCAAGGAATTTCTTTTTTCAAACATATGGGGCAATGACAGCTTTTCGGAAACACAAACCCTTACGGTTCATATAAAATGGCTCAGACAAAAGCTTGAAAACAATCCGAAATCGCCCGAACGGATAAAAACAGTTTGGGGATTGGGGTATAAGTTTGTATGAAAAGCTATAACAAAATCTTTGCTTTTGTAATCGCAGTAATTGCAGTGTTATTTGTGGCTTCAAATGTTTTAATTATAAACAGCCAACAAACAGAATCCGATAGAGAATATAGAGTTGAAGTAAACAGGCTTGCGTTACAAATTAATGATAACGGCTACAACAGTCTTGATTTTTCCGGGAATGAGTATGTCACGAACGTTGAGAAATATTCAAATGATAATTCCGGATTTTATGATGTTTCAAACGAGTATGTCATAAGAGAAATAGACGGACAGCTTTACCGATTTGATTATGTGAGAGCCAAAGAAAACATTACTCCGTTTTTAGTTATATCAAATTTGGTTTTAGCAATAATTTCTCTAATGGTTATCGCTATTTTGATATACATAAAATTAAAAATATTAAAACCTTTTGACCGATTAAAGGAAGTACCTTTCGAGCTGTCAAAGGGTAATCTAACTGTACCGATTAAAGAAGTCAAAAACCGATTTTTCGGAAAATTTATCTGGGGCGTAGATTTGCTCCGTGACAATATCGAAAGTCAGAAACAGCGTGAACTTGATTTGCAAAAAGACAAGAGGATGCTTTTGCTCTCACTTTCACACGATATAAAAACTCCTCTGTCGGCTATAAAATTGTATTCAAAAGCACTTTCAAGGGGACTATATAAAAGCCATGAAAAACAGCTTGAAATCGCAGAAAATATTAATGCCAAGGCGGATGAGATTGAGGGGTATATTTCGCAGATAATAACAGCATCAAAAGATGATTTTCTAAGCTTTGATGTAAATATCAGTGAATTTTATTTATCAGAGCTTATCGGCAGGATAAACGAATATTATTCCGAGAAACTGTCACTTGCAAAAATAAACTTTTCCGTTGAGCAATACAACGACTGTATGCTTAAAGGGGACATAGACAGATGTGTTGAAATCTTGCAGAATATAATTGAAAATGCCATAAAATACGGTAACGGTCAGTATATAAATATAAAGATAACTAACGAGGATGGCTGCTGTGTTGTTTCGATAGAGAACAGCGGTTGTACTCTTGCTGATGATGAACTTACTCATATTTTTGACAGTTTTCATCGAGGTACAAATTCTAAAAATATAAAGGGCAGTGGTTTAGGACTTTATATCTGCCGTCAGCTTATAACAAAAATGGGCGGAGAAATTTTTGCAGAAATAAAGCACTCTAATATTATTGTTTCAACAGTCTTTCTGAAAGCTTAATTTTTAACATTATGATTATGAGTAATAAACGCAAAGCGGCGGCTTCAAAATGAAGCCGCCGTTAATATTTACAGTATCTTTAATTTTATTAAAATCAGATCGCTCTTACTCTGATAACGCCGTCAACAGACGCAATCTTGTCTGCGTCAGCCTTGTCGGCGCCTGCAACATCAATAATTGTGTAAGCGTAGTCGCCTCTGCTCTTTGAGAGCATATTTTCAACATTGCCGCTGATCTCAGTAAGAACCTTTTTGAGAAGCTCGGGCACATTCTTGTGCATAACGCAGAAGCGTGTGTCGCCCTCGCTTGATCTTGCAAGAGAAATCGCCGGATAGTTTACAGAATTTACAATATTGCCGTTTTCGAGGTACTCCTTGACCTGGTCACAAGCCATAACGGCACAGTTCTCCTCACTTTCAGGAGTTGAAGCACCGAGGTGCGGCATACAAATTACATTTTCTTCGCCGAGAATGTCGTCTGTACCGAAATCCGTAACATATTTTGCAACCTTGCCGCTCTTAATGCCTGCGAGAACAGCCTCTGTATTTACAAGTCCGTCACGGCTGAAGTTGAGAATGCGGACGCCGTCTTTCATCTTAGCGATAACATCTTCATTTACAAGATTTTTTGTATCATCTGTAAGCGGAACATGAATCGTGAGGTAATCGCAGTTTGTCATAACCTCTTCATTGTTCTTCATAAGCTTAACTGCGGGGTCAAGCTTGAGTGCGTTAGTAACCGACATGAACGGATCGTAGCCGATAACTTTCATACCGAGAGAAACCGCGCAGTTTGCAACAAGAATACCGATTGCACCAAGTCCCACTACGCCGAGAGTTTTACCCATGATCTCGGGACCTACAAACTGACTCTTTCCCTTTTCAACCATTTTGCCGACAGCGTCGCCGTTGCCCTTGAGTGTCTTTGCCCACTCGATACCTTCGGTAATTTTTCTCGAAGAAAGCAGCATAGCCGCAACGATAAGCTCCTTAACGGCATTTGCGTTGGCACCGGGTGTGTTGAAAACAACAATGCCCTGCTGTGAGCACTTATCCTTAGGAATATTGTTTGTGCCTGCGCCTGCTCTTGCTATTGCAAGAAGATTTGACTCAAACTCCATATCGTGCATTGCCGCACTTCTGACAAGCACAGCGTCGGGATTTTTAACATCGTCGCCGTAGGTGTAGTTTTCGCCGAGGCGGCTTGTGCCGACATTTGAAATTTTATTCAATGTCAAAATATTAAACATTATAACCAATCCTTTTAAATCAAATTCAGACGAATAAATCCGTCTGCCTAATTGCAGAAATTACTTGTTCTCTGCCTCAAATTTCTTCATAAACTCAACAAGCTTTTCTACGCCCTCATAAGGCATAGCGTTGTAGATAGAAGCTCTCATACCGCCGACTGTGCGGTGACCCTTGAGGTTTACAAGTCCTGCCTCAGTTGACTCCTTAACAAACTTTGCGTCAAGTTCGGTGTCGCCTGTAACAAACGGAACATTCATAAGAGAACGATCCTCAGCAACAACAGTACCCTTAAACAACTCGGAGCTGTCAAGGAAGTCGTAGAGAAGCTTAGCTTTCTTCTCGTTACGCTCTTTCATCTTCTCAAGACCGCCAACTTCGTTCTTAATCCACTCCATAACAAGCTTTGCGATATAGATTGTGTAGCAAGGCGGGGTATTGTAAAGTGAACCTGCGTCAGCGTGAATTTTGTAATCAAGCATTGTAGGAGTAATATCCATAGCGTTGCCGATCAAATCTTCACGAACAATAACGATTGTAACGCCTGCACCTGCAAGGTTCTTCTGTGCGCCTGCGAAAAGCAAGCCGAACTTTGAAACATCAAGAGGCTCTGACATGATGCAGGAAGAAATATCAGCAACAAGCGGAATATCGCCTGTATCGGGAAGCTCATGATAAACCGTACCGTAGATTGTGTTGTTGAGGCAAATATAAACATAATCTGCGTCCTCACGGAACATTGACTTATCAGTCTTGGGAATATAAGTAAAAGTCTTATCCTCAGAAGATGCAACAGCCTTAACATCACCGTAGCGTGCAGCCTCTTTATAAGCCTTTTTTGCCCACTGACCGGTGATAATATAGTCAGCCTTATTGTTCTTATTCATAAGATTTAACGGAATCATTGCAAACTGTGTTGAACCGCCGCCCTGAAGGAACAAAACCTTGTAATTATCAGGAACATTCATAATTTCACGAACCAAAGCTTCCGCGTCCTTAATAATCTTATCAAAAACTTTGCTGCGGTGTGACATCTCCATTACGCTCTGTCCGCTGCGCTCATAATCGAGCATTTCAGCAGCCGCTTTTTTAAGTACCGACTCAGGTAACATTGACGGACCTGCAGAAAAATTATAAACTCTTGCCATGTCTAAAATCTCCCTTGATTTAATAATTTTTTACTAAAAATGGTAGCTGCAAAGCAATGCAGCGTGCCGATAGCCTAACAAATAAATTATACGCCTATATTTTGTCAAAGTCAACAAAAACGGCTAATTAGCACATACAAAAATAATCACAAACTGATTTTTCCGATTGCTCCGAGGATTTCATCTCTCATTCTTATCGCTTCGTTTCTTGCGGCCTTTGCAAAGTCCTCCTCGCAAAGTCCCTGAGATTTCCAAGCGCACATAATTCCGCGGCTTGAGTTAATTATCGCGCCCATTCCGTTTTTATCAAAAGCGTTTTTAACATCCTCTGCTCCGCCGCCCTGTGCGCCGTAGCCCGGAACAAGGAAAAATGTGCGGCTCAGTTTTTCTCTCATTTCCTTTAACTGTTCGGGATAAGTAGCTCCGACAACAGCGCCTACTGCGGAATAGCCGTATTTGCCCATAAGCTTTTCTCCCCAGTTCTCACACATTTTGCCCATATGCTCATAAACAGTTTCATTTGTTTCAAGCTTCATATCCTGAAGTTCTCCCGAGCTTGGATTTGATGTTTTTACAAGCACAAAAATGCCCTTGTCCTTTTCGGCGCAAATTTTTGCAAGCGGCTTAATGCCGTCAGTACCGAGGTAGCCGTTTACCGTAAGAGCATCAGCCCCGAAAGCGTCAATCTCTTCTCCGTCAACAACCGTTGTGCCGATATGAGCCGTCGCATAAGCCTCCATAGTAGTGCCTATATCGTTACGCTTGCCGTCGGTAATTACAAACATTCCCTTTCACTTTGCATAAGCGATTGTCTCGCAAAGCGCCTTTACGCCCTGCCATCCGTACATTTCATAATATGCAGCCTGCGGCTTTATTGCAGGAACAATATCACAAAGTGAGTCAATCAGCGCCTTGTTAAACTCAAAGAGCGCCGCAGCCGCTCCGTCAAGAGTTTTTCCGTATTTTGCAAAGCAAGCCTCCTTGATTGAAGACGGCACGTAATCAAGCTTTGGGTCAAGGCCTGCAACTGTCGGGTTTTGCATTTCCGCAATTTTTTCAATAAGTCTGTCAAATGCCATATTCTGCTCTCCTCTATGTTTTATACAAAAATTTTTATTTGTTTTTCAGTTTAAAAAACTCCGTTAATCTCTTACGAATTAATAATATCGAAAAGCTCGTTGCTGAAATTTGAGTAATCCTCTCTGTTTTCTTTTACAAATGAAATTGCGGGGCGGGGGTGAGTGTTAAGCTGTCCCGTGAGCATATAAGGAATGTCATATCCCCATTTTACTCCGCTTTCTCTCAGCTTATGAGTGTGCTCCTCAATAATTTTGAGAATCGGAGCAACCTTGTATTTCGGATTCTTTAAAAATCCGAGCAAAAGCTCAAGAGCACAGTTGCCTGCGCCTCGGCCCATTCCGTCTACCGTTGCGTCAAGGTAGCTTACTCCCTGGGTCATAGCCTCAATCGTGTTTGCAAACGCAAGCTGCTGGTTGTTGTGAGCGTGTATTCCCACACCCTTGCCGTACTTGTCGGCGACAGAGCAGTAAAGCTCTGCAAGGCGTCTTGACTCCTCGGGATAAAGTGCACCGTAGCTGTCTACGATATAAAACGCGTTTACGGGGCTTTTTCCGAGAATTTCAAGCGCCGTTACAATATCCTCGGTCTTTGCCTTGGAAACCGCCATGATATTGATTGTTGTTTCATATCCTTTTTTTGCACAATCCTCTATCATCTCAATAGCCGCGGGGATTGTGTTTATGTATGTTGCAATTCTGACGAGGTCGATTGGGCTTTCCTTTTTGGGTATAATATCTTTTTCAAAATCGGTTCTGCCTACATCCGCCATAACCGCGATTTTTAGCTTTGATTTATTGTCGCCGATAATTTTTCTTATATCTTCGTCATTGCAGAACTTCCACTTTCCGAAGTCCTCTTCCTTAAAAAGCTCCTTTGAAGCCTTGTAGCCGAACTCCATATAATCAACGCCGGCTTTAACATTTGCCGCATACAAGTCCTTTACAAATTTGTCGTCGAATCTAAAGTCGTTGCAAAGTCCTCCGTCACGGATTGTTGCGTCAACAACCCTTATATCCTGTCTTACCGACAGCAAATCACCTTTCTGTGCCATAAAAATTTCTCCTTTGATTTTTATAAGTTGGTTTATCACATTTAATTTTTACTGTTGATCGTCATAAACAATCTTTCCGTCAAGAATCGTCTTTTTAACCTTGCCGTAAAGCCGTCTGCCCTTAAACGGGGTGTTTTTGCTCTTGCCGTGAAGCTTTTGAGTATCAACAACCCACTCCTCGTCAAGGTCAACCAACGCAATGTCGGCGGCAGCTCCCACCGCAAGCGTTCCCGCGTCAATTCCGAGAATTTTTGCGGGATTTACACTCATTTTCTCAATCAGCTTTTCAAAGCTCATAAGTCCGCGCTTTACAAGGCAGGTAATTCCCACGGCAAGCGAGGTTTCCATACCTATTGAGCCGTTTGGAGCAGATTCAAAATCCGATTTATCTTTAGGGGTGTGCGGTGCGTGGTCGGTTGCGATGGCGTCGAGCGTGCCGTCAAGCAAGCCGTTGATAATCTCGTCAACGTCAGCCATTGTACGCAGAGGCGGATTCATTCTAAAGTCCGCGTCCCTTTTAAGCAGCTCGTTTTCCGTCAGTGAAAAATAGTGGGGTGCAGTTTCGGCAGTCACCTTAACTCCCCTGTTTTTTGCGTCTCTGATAAGCTCAACGCTTGTTTTTGTGCTTACATGGCAGATATGCACGGGGACGTCAAGTGCCGCCGCAAGGGCGATTTCCCTTGCTGTTCCGCAGTCCTCGGCAGATGCAGGAATACCCTTAACACCGAGCTTCTTTGATACTTCGCCCTCATTTATTTTGCCTCCGTCGGCAAGGTACAAATCCTCGCAGTGAGCCACTATGTGCATTCCGCATAGGGGAGCTTTTTTCATGGCGTCGCTTAAAAATTTTGTATTTTCAACGGGTCTTCCGTCGTCGGTCAGGGCGATTGCCCCCGCATTTTTCACTTCGTCAATATCTGTGGGCTCAAGGCTTTTAAGACCTTTTGTAATACTCGCCGCGACATACACATGAGAATTTGCATTCTTTGCCTTGTCAAGAATATACCTAACGACCTCAGCGCTGTCTGTAGCGGGCGTTGTATTCGGCATAGCAAGTAAGCTTGTGACTCCGCCCGCCGCAGCGGCATTGCATCCGGAAATTATATCTTCCTTTTCAGTCTGGCCAGGGTCACGCAGATGTACATGCATATCTACAAGCCCGGGTATAGCGTAAAGTCCCTCTGCGTTTATAACCTCACAGTCGCCGTCGCAGCTTACATCCTTGCTCACACTTTTTATTTTGCCGTCAGCAATCAAAATATCGTATTTTCCGTTTAATTTATCGGCAGGAGATACTACGGTTGCGTTTTTTATAAGTAAATTTTTCATTTAATCACCGCCATTTGTTATCTTCTCGGACTGTTATTTCTGTTTCTGCCCTGCTGTGGTGACGGACGCCTTCTCTGATTTGAGCCATGCGGTCTTTGAGTTGTTCTGTGATGCACTCTTACAAGACCGTTGTCGCTTAGCTCACGCCTTTGGGCCTTTTGCCTTTCCGCTCTTCGTCTTGCTCTTTCACGGCGTTCCTGTTCAGCCTTTTGCCTCTTTTTTATTGCTTTTTTACGCTTTATCATTCTGCTCAAATTGGTGCAGAAATAGCCGAAATGAATTCCAAACGATTTTACTCCTGCAAAAAATCCTCCGACCGCCTCAATAAACTTTTTGCCCGATTCTTTTGGCTGTCTTTCAACATCCTTTGCCTTTTCCTCAACTTCTTCTATTACATCAAAATCCTCTGCGTCAATGATATCCTTGCTGCTGATTACTCCCTTTGCCTTTTTCGGAGCTTCTTCAAAGAAATCGTCGCTGTCGTTAAACTTAACACGCTTTGCTTCAATGCGGATAAGCTCCTCGTCGTTGTTAAAGTCCTCTTCGTCGTTTTCATCAGCTTCGCCGAACAGAGTATTTTCAAGTTCTTCTATTTTATCAGGCTTTTGTTTTTGGTTTTCTTCGCTCTCTTCATTATCATCAGGCGTTTCATCGTGCGGTTGTTCAGCCGCGTATTTTTCATTGCTGTAAACAATTTCAGCCTTACTGTTCTTTGCTTCCTCAGCCTTTTGTAAGTCGGCAATTCGTCTGTAGTTGAGTATTTCTTCTATCTCGCTGTCATCGGCTGATTTTGTTATACCCGATGTATCGGCTTCACTTTCATTATTAATCCGTTCACTCACTGGCTCATCTTCAAATTCATTTATGCCGTCGTCATTACCTTCGCTGTAATCTTCGTCATGCACAACACTGTGACTGCCTCTGTTATTATACTTTCCTGCAAGCTCTTCGATTATTTTATTGTTCTTCTCTTTTTTCCTGCGCTTTTTAGCACGCTTTACAAAAACTGTAAGCAAAATCACAAGAATAATAACCGCAACCGAAACACCGATAATTATATAAACAACAGTTCCGCCTGCAAAGCCCTCGCTCATAAAATCTACCGAAGAAACAATTTCCGTAAAGGTCTGATAATCCTCGGCTGTTACATTGCCCGAATTTCTCTGCAATGTAATACTCACACTCATTCCGTCATATACGGTATTCGCCTGATACGCTTTAATTGACAAGCCGTTGCTTCTGACATTCGTATTAAAATACAGCCATACAACCTGTCCCGCCGAATCCGCCGTGCACTCGGTATATTCACTTTGACTTAAAAAATTAGAGCTTATTTCTTGTAAATGTTCATCATCCAAAAGGTTATAATTTCCAATTCCCTTACTTTCCGAAGTTTCAGTCATAGTGACCGTAACCGTAACGGCAGACAGGCTGTCCATTCCCTGCAAATAAATATCTCCGTTTTTAAAATTCTGCATTGTGGCGTCGTAATCAAGACCGAAAACGGAAAAATACCTGTCGCTTTCCTTGCTTGAACGGGTAATTGCCGACATATCATCGGGCAAATATATTATCATATCGTCTAATTCTCTTATAGTATATCTTTGTGTTGCCGCACTGCAGGCAAGCACACTGCTGATTGCACAAATAAGTGCACACAAAACAGCCGTGATTTTTTTTACTTTGTTTGCAGTCATTTAACCTATTCCCCCACGCCCAATAAAAGTATTGATTATTCACACATATTCATTTAATTATACCTAATTTCGGAATAAATTACAAGTCTGTAAGATATTTTTTTACAGCTTCTGACTTAATTTTTTTAAATTCGCCAATATAATTGTAATTTAGCATTGAATTACACACCTGCTCCGAAATTTTGAAACAAAAAATACAAGCGGCAGCTTTAACAGCCTCCGCTTGTAAAAATCGTTTTGTCTGAAATTCAGTTCTTTATTCTACCGTTACCGACTTTGCAAGGTTTCTCGGCTTATCGGGGTCCGTTCCTCTGTTGATTGCGGTGTAATATGCCAAAAGCTGAAGAGGAACAACTGCTGTTATAGGCATCAAAAGCTCCTCGGAATGAGGAATTTCAACAACATAATCAGCAACGCCGTCCTTTAATCCTCTTGCGCAGGCGTCTGTGCAAACAAGAATAATTTTTGCTCCTCTTGACTTAACCTCCACAATGTTGCTTATTGTCTTTGGTATTATGTCAGTCTGAGTAGCAACGGAAATAACCGGCATATCATCGTCAATAAGAGAAATCGTGCCGTGCTTGAGCTCTCCTGCCGCATAGCTTTCCGAGTGAATGTACGAAACTTCTTTAAGTTTCAGCGAACCCTCCATCGAAAGAGCGTAGTCAAGGCCTCTGCCAATATAAAGCAGACTGTCTGCCGTCACAAGTTTTGTCGCGATGTATTTGCATTTATCCTCACAGTTTTTAATAACCTCTTCAACAGCGTCAGGCATCTTCATAAGCGCAGACACAAGCCTTTTACATTCCGCCGCACTCAGAGTTTCCTTCGCAAGCGCAAGCTCAAACGCAAACAGATAGACTACCGAAAGCTGAGTAATATACGCCTTTGTCGAAGCAACCGCAATTTCAGGACCTGCAAGCGTATATATAAGCATATCCGCTTCTCTTGCAATAGAGCTTCCCTTTGCGTTTACTATCGCAAGAGTTGTAGCCCCCTTTTGTTTTGCAAGACGCATTGCCGCAAGACTGTCGGCGGTTTCACCTGACTGGGAGATAATAATAACAAGATCGCCGTTGCCGACAATCGGATTTCTGTATCTGTATTCAGACGCTATGTCTACCGTTACGGGGACTCTCGCAAGATCCTCAATAACATACTTGCCGACCATACCGGCATGCATTGCCGTACCGCAGGCAACAATAGTAATATTGTTAAACTCCTTTAGCTTATCAAGAGTGATTCCGCACTCCTCAAGACAAGGCAGCCCGTCCTTTATTCTCGGCATAATCGTAGTTCTTATTGCCGAAGGCTGCTCGTTGATTTCTTTTATCATAAAGTGCGGATAACCGCCTTTTTCAGCAGCTTCCATATCCCAGTCAGCCGTTTTAAGTTCTTTTTCAAGCGGATCAAGATGCTCGTCAACAAAGCTTACCCCATCACTTGACAAAGTAGCAATCTCATCGTGATCAAGAAGATAATAATTTCTCGTGTACTTGAGTATAGCGGGGACGTCAGACGCAATAAAACATTCGCCGTCAGCTACGCCGACAATAAGCGGGCTTTCTCTTCTAACTGCGAAAACTTTGTCGGGAAAATCCTTAAACATAATTCCAAGAGCAAACGAACCTTTCAGCTCTGCCATAACTGCGTCGATGGTTTCAAGCGGATTTCCGTTGTATTTATAATCGAGGAGCTGAGCGACTACCTCTGTGTCGGTATCGCTCAAAAACGTTCTTCCCTTAGAAGTCAAAAATTCCTTTAGTTCAATATAATTTTCGATAATTCCGTTATGTACAATCGTTACCCTTGCTCCGCTGTGCGGATGAGAGTTTACATCTGACGGTTCTCCGTGTGTAGCCCATCTTGTGTGGCCTATTCCGACATGACCGTTCGGCTTTCCCACCTCGGAGATTTTATTTTTCAGATCTTCAAGCTTTCCTTTGGTCTTGACGGTTTTAATTTCGCCGTCATCGAAAACCGCTATTCCGGCCGAGTCATATCCCCTGTATTCGAGCTTGGACAAAGCGCTCACAAGAACCTCACTGCAGTCCCTGTAACCAACATATCCTACTATACCGCACATATAATTTTCTCCTTTATATTAAAATCAGTTAATTTTGTGATGGAATGTCGGAACCATATCGGCAAGCAATTCAACTGTTTTATCGCTGTCATTCTCGTCAGCCGCCTTTCTTAGGTTGTGCAGCTTTTCAAGAATTGTTTCAGCGTCTATATCAATTTGATTGCCGATAAATATTTTTTTGTTACCCGTTGATTTAAGTCCTTCCTCGTCCATCAAAAGCTCCTCAAAAAGCTTTTCTCCGGGGCGAAGACCCGTAAACTTTATTTCGACATCCTTGTAAGGCACCTTTCCGTACATACGAATCAGGTTTTCCGCAAGAGTTGTAATCTTAACAGGCGCCCCCATATCAAGCACAAATATTTCACCGCCCTTAGCCATTGCTCCTGCCTCAAGGACAAGCGAAACGGCTTCGGGAATTGTCATAAAGTACCTGATAATATCGGGGTGAGTAACAGTTACGGGAGAACCGTTTTCAATTTGTCTGCGGAAAAGCGGAATTACCGAGCCGTTTGAACCGAGCACATTGCCGAAACGAGTTGTAACAAACTCGGTGTGTTTCGTAGTCTGTGCCTTATACTGAATAATCATCTCGCAGGCACGCTTTGTAGCACCCATTACATTTGTCGGATTAACCGCCTTATCGGTTGAAATCATAACAAATTTGTCAACCCCGTAAAATTCTGCAAGAGTAGCAACATTAAATGTTCCGAATATATTGTTTTTGACAGCCTCCTCCGGCACGGTTTCCATAAGAGGCACATGCTTGTGTGCCGCGGCATGGAACACAATCTGCGGACGGTACTTCTTAAAAATAACATCCATCTTGTTATAATCCCTTACCGATGAAATGAGAGTCACAAGATTTAGTGATGTGCCGTATTCGATAAGAAGCTCCTGCTGTATATCATATGCGTTGTTTTCGTAAATATCAACTATAATAACCTGCTTTGGGTCGTACTTTGCGATTTGTCTTACAAGCTCGCTTCCAATAGAACCGCCTCCGCCTGTTACAAGACAAACCTTGCCGTTTATAAAATCGCAAATCTCTTTTTTGTTAAACTCAATCGGCTTTCTTCCAAGCAGATCTTCAATTTTAATTTCCTTTGCCTGCTTTAAAATATTTGTGCCGCTCTCATCGTCATCAAAAAGCAAATCGCTGATATACGGAATAACCTTGATTTTGCACTCTGTTGCAGAGCAGTAATCAAAGATTCTGCGCTTGTCCTCCTCATCACATGAGGGAAGAGCAACTATAATATTTTCAATATGATAGTCGGTACAAATTCGAGGAATTTCCGGACAGGTTCCGACAACCTCGACGCCTTTTATTTTTGTTCTCAGCTTTGTGATGTCGTCGTCAACAAAGCACACGGGGAGAATATTCCTTGCCGAGTTGTTTACATCAAACTGAGCATTTTCAATTTCTGTCACAATCATTCGTCCGGCGTTACCCGCGCCTACGATAAGCGTACGCTCACGCTTGTCAAGACTGCCTGCCTCGGTAAGGTTTAAAAACGACTTTTTAAAAATAAATCTGAATGCAAGCACGCCCACGGTAGCTATCACAAAATACAAAAGATCAAAAACAATATCGGGAGCAAACATAAGCACTTGCATTACGACATATGCCAGTGCAAAGCCCACGAGCATGGCTATTGCACAGCTGATATAGTCCTTTTTATTAAAAAATCTCCAAAGTCTTGAATAAGCACCGCTTGCAAACAAGGCAAACCCGCACAGAATCAAGGTTATTACAATGTTATAAAGAAGACTTCTGCTTGCTTCAATTCCTTTGTAGTTAAGCAGGGACAAAATGTAATTGGTTAAAATTCCGCTCACAACAATAATAAAAACATCTGCAATGGCAAGCACAAGCTTGCGATAATTAAAACTTTTCATTATCTTCCCTCTTTAACATAAATAAAATTGCCAATTTCTATAAAATAACCCATTCAAAATTATAAATATATGTAATATTATACGATAATATACGCATTATGTCAAATGGATGTTATAGTATAAATATTGACATTCCCAAACAAATAAAACATAATCCTGCGGTTTTGCATGGTGTAATTTTTTCTTTAAAAACAATTCTGCTAATCACACACATAAAATAGTTATAATACATAAAAAATAGGTTTATCTGAAAAAAGTAAATTTATTTGAGAGTTTATTAAAAAACGGCCTTTCCAAAAATTTAATCCTTAATAAATCTACTGCTGTACAAACAGCATACACTCCAACCACAGATAATACAGCATGGGCAACTACCCAAATACCGTTATCATAGTAACCTACATTATTTAATAGATCGCCCCAAAGCCACTGACGCATTGCATCACTGTTTGCATGGATCAAAAGCACGCCAAATGTTGCTGAAGATACAGTATTAATAAACTTGTTTTGTTTGATTTTTACATTTTTAAAAAACATAAACGCCGCAAAAGCCGTTGCAAGAGCAAGTATTTTATTGCAGTCAACCACAAAATAATAATATCCGTATGTGCTGAAATAAGCCAACACAACTACACTTGCCCACGAAATAATCAAGCAACACAGCGAAGCAAATCCCCAGAATTTTGTAGAATTAAACAAGCTTATGGGATATAACCTAACATAAGACGCAATCAAATAAAGGATTATAAACCATTCTACATAATTAAATGTAACATTAAATCCGGGTAGTGTAGGAAGAACCGAAAAAACAGCAATCGTAAAAATGCATAAAATTCTATGCTGTCTTTCACTCATTGCTTTGATCAATATATTAACAAACGGAATCAAGCAAAAAAATATCAAAAAGCATGAAGAAAAACCTGTGCCTATATCGTAAATCGGAATTACTGTTTTTAACAAACCTGAGAATGAAAATTGCTGAACCCCGAAAATTAAGAATATTAAATAAATTAATATTTTATAAAATTCTATTTCAAAAAACAACTTGCAAAACTTTTTTACCGTTATTTTAGAGGTGCACATAAAATATCCGGTGATAAAAACAAAACCGTTGATTGCTGTTTTTCCTCCCCAACCGAACAAAAGTAAAAACGCATCGTTCCAATGAAGAGCGGTTCTGCTTGCAATTATATCAGTTAATCCCTAATTTACAACATAATGATGTGCAACAATAACGAGCATTGATATTATTCTAAATAGTTCAAGATTAGAATTTCTCTGCTTAGGTGCTGAATTTACAGTTAAATTATTTGTTCTTTTTAAATTATCTAAAAACTGTGCTATGTACCTATTAATTTAAAATAATATTACAGATTCTATCAACATCTTCAAGTGACAAATCCGCATACAGCGGCAAAGTCAAAACTCTTTTGCTAATCTCCAACGCCTTGGGGGTATCCGCAGCATTGAATTTATCCTTGTAGCAATCAAAAGCATTTGTTAAAGGATAAAAATATTTACGAGAAAAAATGCCCTCAGCTGCCAGCTTGTCGGAAATTTCATCTCTGCTTTTTCCAAATAAATTTTCATCAAAAACGACGGGAAAATAAGCGTAGTTCGGAACTACTCCGTCTTGATTTTTGCAAAGCTTTATACCATTTACAGAACCGAGGTGCTCTCGGTATCTTTCGACAATACGCTTTCTTTTTGCAATTTCACTATCAACATTTCTAAGGTTGCAAAGTCCCATTGCCGCGCAAAATTCATTCATTTTTGCGTTTGCACCTACTCCGACAACCTCTTCAGGTCCGCGTATTCCGAAATTTTTAAGATTATAAATTTCTTCTCCGAACGCCTTATCTCTAAAGCAAACAGCACCGCCCTCTATGGTGTTGAACACCTTTGTAGCATGAAAGCTAAAGCATGAAACATCTCCGAAAGAGCCGATTCCCTTACCCTTATATGTAACGCCGAAAGTATGGGCAGCGTCATATATCACCTTTAATTTGTACTTATCGGCAATCCTCTGAATAGCTTCAACATCACAAATATTACCGTAAACATGGACGGGCATAATCGCAGAGGTCTTATCCGTAATTAAATTTTCAATTTGACTGACATCAATAGTATAATCATATTCATTGATATCACAAAAAACCGGAGTAAGGCCGTTTCTTACAATGGCATGTGTAGTAGACGCAAATGTAAAGGGAGTGGTAATAACTTCTCCAGTCAAACCCAATGCCTGAATGGAAAGCTCAAGCGCCATATGACCGTTAGTAAGCAAATCAATATTTTCAACTCCGAGATACTCCATGAGTTCTGCCTGTAATCTTTTATGCTTGCTTCCCATATTTGTAAGCCAGTGCGTATCCCAAATATCTCTTATTTCATTTATATAATCATCAAAGCTCGGCATTGATGATTGGGTAACAAAAATCTTGTCCATTACACATACACCTCTAAAACAAAAAACTTTAATTAATTGACAAAGACATAAATAGACTATTTTCAGTTTCTTTGTTTACAAAAATAAATCTTTTTTTTAGATAAAACTCAATAGCTGTCTCATTTTTCTTATCTACTTCCAGAATCAAGTTCTTCATACCGGCATTTTTACAATCCTCTATCGTATAATCCAACAAAGCACTGCCAGCACCCATAGACTGATATTTTTTCAATATAACAATCATAGACAAAAAAGCATTTTGGGCCTTTAAATCATTACAATAGTAAGCTGAAAATCCAACCAAATCATTATCATAACAAATCTTAATAACATGTGCGTTATTATAAAACTTTTTAGCAAGATCTGACAAAAAAGATTTATTATTCAGTTTTTGGTTAAACAAGCTTGAGGAACAACTCATGAGAACATCTAATATGCTGTCTTTATCAGTTAATTTTTTTATCATATAAGTTTTCTTCAAAACAATCTCACCTAAATTCGAAATAGATTAAGTACAAATCTATCTGGGTATGTTATTTCTTATTTTCACACTGTTATCATCCAATTTTTCTATTTTTCTTAATTTTTCTTCAAAATAATCCCTAACAAAATCATCCAAAAGCATAGGTTTAAACACTTGCATATACTTGATACCGGGATGTGAATTGATTTCCATTATCTTAATCCCCTTGTCGGTAATTCCGATATCAAAACCCATCCACTCTATTCCGAAAAAGCGTTTACAAATTGAATTTACCTTTTCAACAACTTCATTCCAACAAGGAATTATACCCTTTAAAGCCTTATTAGAATTGGGATGAAAATCTATACTTTCACAGCGATTTGAATAAATTGCAAGAGCATTGCCGAATTTGCCTGTATCTACATTTATTTCGGTAAATATATTAAATGAATTCTCACCTTCGTCATTAACATGAATGTAATTTACACTCCCCGTATCATCCATGCCAAATCTTAAATAACCTCCGATTATTTTGGGATTTACACCGTCCTTGTTGAGTGTTACAAGTCTTAATGTATGTATCTGGGAGTTAATTTCAGCCATAGATTTTTCAGGGTATATATATTCAGTAAAAACATAATTAGGGTGAGTTAATATAAAATGATACAGCTTTTCCTTTGTGCAAATGCGATTATTTATCAGGTAATTATCTCCGTCACATTCTAATTTGTAAAAACCCTCTGCCCCCGTTCCGTTACAAGGTTTACTGGCAAATGCTTTTTTTGCTTTTAACAACTCACAAAATCCTTCAAAAGTGTTATTCTTTTCCGGATTGTCTATTAAAGCTCTCAGTCCCTCATTTGTGCTGTAATAATAGTACTCCGGCATTACATTTGCAAACTCTGTATTAGCAAGCATATACTTTAAAGTTAATTTATCATTAATCCATAATCTTGTCCATCCGTTAAGAGGCCATACTTTGTAGTAATCACTATCAGATAAATAGTCTGTTATATCATAATCCTCAAGATTATAAACCGATATACTTTCAGCTAAAAATCCGTTTTTGTGAGAATATTCAATCAGATTTTTGCCATATAAATCAGACGAGCATTCCTTATTCAACAAGTCAACATAATAAGAAGCAAACTTTTTTGTAAATCCGTCATTTAACATCTTTTGTAACATTTTATCCATAGCTATCTCCGTTATATTAAATTTTTCTTTGTTATATTAAATTTTTCTTTTGTATGTTTCGTCTTTTAAATAATTTTTCTTGCAAACAATTTCAAATGTATTCTCTTTATAGTGATCTAAACGGTCAAACCATATATCTTCTTGGTTTTCCATATTCTCAAGTGACTTTAAAAAGTCCTCGTTAATTTTATCTTTTGGAATTATTACGACACCGCAGTCGTCACAAACAGCTATTGCTCCGTCGTACTTTTCGCAGCACTCTTGAAACAATGTCTCGTCCAACGGCTTACTCGGCTCTCTGTTAAAACAGCCGACCGGATTAAGCCCCTTGCACCAAATAGGCCAATTTTCTTTTATCAAGGCGGCAGCATCACGCATATTTCCGTCAATTACAAGTGCTCGGCTCTGTCTGTAAAGCAGCAAATATTTACTCACCAGTTCCCCAAATATCGCCCTTTCACCGCATCCGAAAGTTTGTACAAAGATTATACAATCCTCTTCTATATCCTGTATTTGCTCGTGAACAGGCCAGTTGCTCTCTTCGTACGCACAAACCCATTTAATTTTTCCGGCCTTGTAGTGTCCTCTGTTAATCGGCATCAAACCGGCAACAACACCGGTTTTGCCGAGAGCATCTGCGACCTCGGTTGTGCTTACTCTGTTATGTACCAAATAATCAATAATTTTGCTTGCTATATCATTCGTCACTGCAGTCACCCCTTCTCAAAAATAAATTTTACATTTTTTTCTATGCTCTTAATAAAATTATCTAATTCTTTTCTGGAATCTCCGTATGCAATATAAAATCCTACCCGCTTGCTGTCATCCTCAGCAGAAAACAGTCTTTCACCTATTTTAAAATTAAAGTTATACAGTAAAATCTTTGGATTATCCTTCAAAAAGTCCTCTCCGACAACTTTGCTGACTTTCTTACCGCTGTCATTTTCATCGATATCAAAAAACTTCAAAACACTGCACCGATTTTTTAACAACGGATCACTTTTAATAGGTTCATTTGATTTTATCCCCAATGTTTCATTGAGTAAAATTTTATAGTTGTCAATTCCTGTCATGATAGGAACTATATGCGACGAAATATAATTACCACCGCCGCGGGCTCCAATTTCAATAAGAATAAAATTTTCTCCGTTAAATTTATATTCCGCATGCGTAAATCCAAAAGGCAAGCCGGTTGCATTGACGTAAGTGTCATTTATTTGCCTTAGTCTATCATAATCGAATTGCGTATCAGAATTTGAAAAATAAAGCTCACAAGCTATGTTGGGATGATGCGGAAAATGCTTCTTCTTTGAAATAACCATTGAATGATGTTTTCCGTCAACAACAATCCCATCAACAGTAAATTCCGTTCCCTCTATATATTCCTCGCACAAAACAACTTTTAGTGAACGAGAGAACGACAACGATTCTTCAAAATATTTTTCTAACTGTGCCTCACTTTCAACTGTATGCACCCCTCTGCTGCTGTTGCTGTCCAAGGGTTTTATTATCATTTTTTTTACACTCAAAGAGTTAAAAAAGGTCTTTGCTTCTAATAATGTTTGGCATTGCTTGTATGCAACGGACGGGAATCCGTGCTGTTTACAAAAATCTCTCATCATCCTTTTATTTGTGTATAAAGCTGCCAATTTTGAACCTATTGACGGAATATTCAAAGCCTCGCTGATTGCAGCAACAGACGGCATTGCAATATCGCACTCATCGGACAAAACTGCACATACATTATATTTCTTTGCAACTTCGATACAATTGCTCACATCCATAATATCGAACTGCTCGGAATAATCCGAATAATTAAAAGCAGGTGAATTTTCATATGGATTCACACACAAAACTTTATAACCCATGTTTTTTATACTTTTAATTATCGGGATCTGTGCAGAAGCTCCGGGTATAACCATTATAGTCTTCATAAAAATTCCTCACAAAATAATTTTTGTTGATTTTGTTTTTATTGTTAATTGTTGTCATAAATTGCAAAAATAATAGTAAATGAGATTCTTTTTTCATTAAACCTTACAATATACCGCATCATCAACACCTACAAGTATTCCGTCAACATTTTCTGCTTTCGCTAACTTTTCCAACGCGTCAACATCAACCGCGTTCACATCATATGATTTTGAAGCGAAAGGTTTTGCGTATGCATTAGGATCATAATCAGTCACTATTGTGTACAAACCCATTTCATTTGCTTTTTATTAAGCTGACAGTTTCAGGCTTTGCTCCCAAAATCAGCACTTTTTTCATCAAAATTTCTAATATAATTTATTTCTCCATAGGAAATAGTTGTTTCATCACTTGTTGTAGTTGAAAAAATCTCTCAAAATTATCAAAGGATATATTAATCTTTTAATAACTAAATGAGAACTTTGCGGATTTTTTTTAAAATCAAAATATTCATCGTAATTATGTGAATCATATATATACTCAATATGCTTTTCATAATCTTTTTTCGAGATATCATAAGTGTCTCTCGGAACAAAAAAATATTCACCTTTTTTGCCTATTTTTTCATGTATTTTTTTTATCAATACATTGTTTAACTCTTCATCAAATGTATGAAAATTTCCATTTGAAAACAATGTGGTATCCACTGTATATCCCAAAATACCGCTTGACATGCACTCAGCTGCGTCAGCTACTATTGTAGGAACACCTTCTCTTGCTGAAATACTTGCACAACCGGCACCCGCAATGATGGTATCTACACAGGAAAAAAAAGATTTTGGTATAGGATGCATAAAACCTAATTCAACAACACTTATATTTTCAATATGATTCAAGTTTGATACTGAATTAATCTTGCCTAAAACAATAAAATTTATTTTTTTATCCAAATTATTTAAGGCAAACCTACGCACACCGTTGACAATATTTTCACAATATTGCTTATCTCTACCTACATAACCAATGTTATAATCTCCTCTTTGTATTTTACTGATTTGCTCGTTTTCCACATCAGCTACAGACCCATTATTAGCAGCCCTCAAAACATAATCATCACTTACGGGTACATCTTTGTAACCTTGAAACAATCTTTTCATTGAAGTTTTATGTATTCCGGCAACTTCCTTCTTCAAATACTTATAATACAAAAACTCTTTTGCGACTGACTTTTCTAATTGTTCATCAAGCAAAAAACAGAGGTGCCTTGCATGCAGCCTTTCAGCCAAAAGTTCTCCCCATTCTGCAAAATGATCTGTAGGTGATTCTATTATAACATCATCACCATCTGGAGCAATTATATCACTCATCCATTTCAAAGTATGGCTTACTAATGGTTTAAATAAGTACTCTGGCCTATAAAACAATTCAAAACAACAATTCCCTTTAAATTTTTTCAAATTATTCCATGGGATATACGGATTTTTATTAATCGATCTAAAATTAGGATAAAATACTATTGGCTCCCATCCGTTTCGCTCCAGGTATTGGACTTTAGAATCTACATAATTCTGTCCTCCGCCTTCACCGTTGCTATAACAAAAAATTACATATTTTCTCATTTTATGTCCTCATTAATTAATAAAATTTATCAATGATTCGGTTTAGTCACATTCGTTTAACGCTACTAAATCAAACCAATAAAAAAATGACGAATTATAAGTTAAACACGCTAATAAAACTTTACTCGCAAATCTTATTTTTTATAAGCTATCACTCAAAATCAATGAATTACTTTTTAATAAGCCATTATCTATCAAACACAAAATCTCCGAATTTAGGGTTTACCTTGTCCTTTTCTGACAGCTTAATCTCATCAATGCCGTCAAGCGGCCACTCTATGCCGATTTCAGGATCGTCCCACATTATTCCGCCCTCGTCGTCGGGATGATAAAAATCAGTCACCTTATAGCAAAACTCCGCTGTGTCGCTGAGAACCAAAAATCCGTGTGCAAAACCCTCTGGAACATAAAACTGCTTTTTGTTTTCTTCACTCAGCACTATTCCGTGCCACTTGCCGAATGTCTTGCTGTTTTTTCTCAAATCAACCGCAACATCAAAAACCGAGCCTTTTATCACCCTTACAAGCTTCCCCTGAGGATATTTTTTCTGATAGTGAAGCCCCCTGAGCACTCCCTTTGTACTCATACTCTGGTTGTCCTGAACGAAAACCATATCAAGACCCGCTTCGTGCATATCCTTTTGATTGTAGGTTTCCATAAAATATCCTCTGTTGTCGCCGTGCACCATAGGCTCAATTATGTAAAGTCCTTCAATATCGCATTTTGTTACCTTTATCTGTCCCATACTATACCTCTGATTAAAACTCTATTTTCTCTAAATATCTCTTTAGTGCGTCCTGCCAGGTCGGAAGCGGTTTAAATCCGTTTTGTAAAAGTTTTGATTTATCAAGCCTGCTGTTAAACGGTCTTACTGCTTTTGACACACCGTATTCCTCTGTAGTAACAGGCAAAACTTTCGT
>CALYBM010000095.1 GCA_944412525.1 uncultured Ruminococcus sp.
AAACCTTCAAGTATCGGTATTATTATAACATAACGAAGTTTCTTTCACAAGATATTTAACCCTTGTTTTAAAAAGACCAGTGTCCGTTTTATGACACATATAATTTTATATCATTAAATTAAAGGGAAAAACATATTATGTAAAGATTATAGAATAAAGGACGGTAGGTATATGTTTAATTTATGTTTATTTATTTTTATATTTTACGCCGTGGGGCACTCGGCAAAGGTAATACTTTTCGGCAACGCAAAAAAACGCCGTCGTACGGCTGCAAGGGTTCGCAGCGTACAGTACAGAAAACAAACGGCAAAACCGAAAATCACAAAAATCCCTATTTCAAAAACAGGACGCACGAGAAAAGCACCGTGCGTCCTTAATTTTTTCATCAAATATTTAATATTGATGTGGAAATTGCAAAGTAAATCAAAAGCGACAGAGAGTCGCAGACCGTTGAAATCAGCGGGTTTGCCATTACTGCTGGATCAAAGCCTATTTTGCTTGCCAAAAGCGGAAGCGATGCACCTACAAGTTTTGACATCATAATAGTACCCAAAAGAGTAAGCGACACCACAAGAGCTATCATGAGCGCATTCGGATTGCTGTGCAGATCAAAAATCATAAGCTTTACAAAATTTGCCGCTGCAAGCGTCAATCCGCAGAGGATAGATACTCTCAGCTCTTTCCACAAAACCATAAAAATATTTTTAAATTCAATTTCACCGAGCGATACGGCACGGATAACCGACACCGACGCCTGGGAACCTGCGTTACCGCCTGAACCCGTAATCATCGGAATAAACGACGAAAGCACAATTACGCTTGCAAGTGCTCCCTCAAACGAAGAAATGATCGCGCTTGTAAATGTAGCCGAAAGCATAAGCACCAAAAGCCACGGAATACGCTTGCGGTAAATTCCGAGCACGCTTGTTCTCATATACGGTTTGTCGGAGGGCAAAACGGCAGCCATTTTTTCAATATCCTCGGTTGCCTCCTCCTGGATAACATCGATAGCGTCGTCGATAGTTACAATTCCGACGAGTCTGTTTTCGTTGTCAACAACGGGAAGCGCCAAAAAGTTATAGTTTGAAAACTTCTTCGCAACATGCTCCTGGTCGTCAAGGGTGTTTACGGAAATAACGTTTTCCTCCATAAGCTCCCTTACAAGGTCGTCATCATCCGCCAAAAGCAAATCCTTTACCGTTGTAATACCTATCAGCTTGTTGTTTTCGTCGGTAACATAGCAGGTATAGATAGTTTCCTTGTCAACACCTGTTCTTCTTATTCTTTTGATTGCCATTTCCGCCGTCATCGTGGGACGAAGCACGATAAACTCCGTCGTCATAATAGAGCCTGCACTATCCTCGGGATACTTCAAAAGCTCGTTTATCTGCTTTCTCATATCCTTGTCGGCCTGCCGCAAAATACGCTTTACAACATTTGCGGGCATCTCTTCGATAAGGTCAACGGCGTCATCGACAAACAGCTCATCGACAACCTCTTTGAGTTCGCTGTCGCTTAATCCGTGGATGAGATACTCCTGTGTTTCATCATCCATTTCGACAAAGGTTTCTGCCGCAAGCTCTTTTGGCAATATGCGAAAAAGAATAGGCGTTTTTTCATCCTGAAGCTCCTCAAAAACCGCAGCTATATCATACGGCTTCATCGTAGCAAGAATATCACGCAGGGTATTAAACTTTTTTTCTTCAAGCAACACCCTGATAGTTTCCGTAAGCGTTACGGTAACCTGTTCCATCATCCTTCCTCCTTTTTTGTTTTTCGGAGTAAAGACGGGTATCCGAGGGCGTACCGCACCGCGGCAGGGTACGGCAGTTTAAAACAAAATGAACGCAAAAGCGTGCATTTTTATAATACTTCGCCCGGGTACAACGCCTTTATTACCGTCTGCGTCCATTAAGTTCTCACCTCTTTTTAAAATTGCCTTTTTCAAGGCTCACTAAATTATATTTTATTCTAATTTATAATCCTTGTCAATATATTTTGCCCCATTCAAAACGGCATTACAATGATTTTACAAGTCAATAACAATTCACATTCATTCAACGAAAAAACAGAGCGGAATAGTCCGCCCTGTTTCGTTATTTATTATGTTTTTTCTTTACCGTTAACGCGTCAAGCTCAAACCAGAACACACTGCCCTTGCCCAATGTACTGCGTACTCCGTAATGAGCCCCATGTGCGTCAAGAATCGACTTTACAATCGAAAGCCCGAGTCCCGTGCCGATAACACCGCGTTTGTGCTCCTTGTCCACCTTGTAATATCTGTCCCAGATATACTGGAGCTTGTCCGGCTCAATGCCCTCGCCGTGGTCGGTAACCTCTATTTTTACCTTTTTGCCCTTAACGCTCTGTGTAACAATAACCGTCTTGTCCTCGCCCGCGTGGTTCACGGCATTGTTGACAAGGTTGTATATTACCTGGGAAATTTTGAGTTCATCGGCAAACACCCAAACATTTTCATTGCTTTCAAATGTAATGGTGTAGCCCTCCTGCTCCCTAAGCTTTGAGTATCTCTCAAAAATATCCGCAATGCTGTCGGTAAGACAGTAGCGCGTTTTTTGAGGCTGAACCGTTCCCGACTGAAGCTTTGAGAGGTCGAGCAAATCGTTTACAAGGTTTGAAAGACGCGTCGCCTCGTCGATTATAATTTGTATGTTTTCGGGCGTGTTTTCTCCCGGAAGATCCCGCATAACCTCGCCGTAACCCGTTATCATCGTAAGCGGCGTCCTCAAATCGTGCGAAATGTTCGCAATAAGCTCACGCTGAAGCTTTTCGGTTGCGGCAAGCTCGGTTTTTGCGTAGTTAAGAGTTGCGTTAAGCTCCTCCACCTCAAGATAACCCGTTGCGTCAAATTCAACATCATAGTTCTTTTTCGCAAGCTCCTTTGCCGCGCTGTTTGTCTTTGAAATAGGGTTTGCGATTTTGCGTGTGGCGTAAATTGAAAGAAGCACCGCAATAACTATGAACACAATCGACACAATGAACATCTGATCCTTTATTATTTCAACCGTGTTGCTCAGCGGTGTGATTGATGATGTGACAATCAAAAAGCATTCGCTTGAATCCTCAAGGCTTATTATATCGGCATACACCATATTCTGAACCTTGCTGGTGCCGTCCTTTGAGTAATGACGCTCCGAACGAGGAGTGTCGGCAGACGCCGAATCATATACGATCTTGTCAAGTGCCTGCTGCGCGATACTCCTGTCACGCTCGCTTGTAACGCACATATAGTGCCCGCCGTTATCTACAGCCTTTTTGTAGTAAGAATAAACATCGTGATACTCAAGGTCAAGCTCGGTCGCGGGGTTGTCATACTCACAGTTATACATCAGCTCAAACAGCGTCGATGAGGAATCGTACACATATACCGACAGCGAGTTATACCCTGCTACATTCTCAATAGTGCCCTGAACATTTTTATTTTCCTCAATGGATTTTGAAATAATTGAAGCGTTTTTTTCAACCATTGAGGATTTCGTCATGGTGTAAAATGATTCAAGAAAAAACGACTGAAACATCCAAAGTACCGCTAAAATAATTACGCCGAACAGCAAAAAGTAGCACAACAGCTTAAAGTTGAGCGGTATGTTTTTTCTGCTAAACCGTTTCAAATCTGTAGCCCACTCCTCTCAGGGTTACGATGCACTTGCTGTATTCCCCAAGACTTTTACGCAAAAGCTTGATGTGAGTGTCAAGCGTTCTTTCATCGCCGAAAAAGTCATATCCCCACACCTCGCTTATGAGCTTTTCGCGAGTAAGGGCAAGGCCTTTGTTTTTGACCATGTAGAAGAACAGCTCGTATTCCTTTGGCGTCATATCAATTCTTTTGCCGTCAATAGTGACAATACGCGCCGAAAAATCGACGGAAAGACCCTTGTAGGTAAAAACATCATTTTTTTGCTCTGCATTCTGATTACCGTTTGCACGCTTGAGCACGGCGCTGACACGCATCATAAGTTCTTTCGGAGAAAACGGCTTTACAACATAGTCGTCGCTTCCCAGCTCAAAACCGTGAATTTTGTCATACTCCTCGCCCCTTGCAGACAGCATAATTATAGGGGTAGAGCGAAATTTTCTTATCTCACGGCACGCCGAAAAGCCGTCAAGCTCAGGCATCATAACATCCATTATAATAAGGTCAAATTCCTCTTTGCGGCAAATCTCAATAGCCTGCATTCCGTCAACAGCCTCTTCAACCGTGTATCCCTCAAACTCCGCATATTTGCGGATAATCTGTCTTATTCTGAATTCATCGTCTACTACAAGCAGTCTGCTCATTTTACCTCTCCTCACTTTTAAATACAGCTTTTGATATAATATCAATCTGCAGTTAATTGTAAAGTACAAATGTGATAAAAATATGTTATATTTGAAAAAATTATGAAAACTGCCGCCAAAACGCACACCTTTTCACAAAAAATTATAGCACAACAATACAGATATTGAAATACCGCCGAAAAAGTTTTATAATATTTTTTGTATATTACAAAATCACCGAAAGGAAGCTTGAGATGGAAATAAGACGCATTAACGCGGCAGATGTAACAAAAGCCGTAAAAAAGCTGTTTATGGACTGCAACTACTTCATCGGAAACGATATTATGAACGCTCTTGAAAACGCCTGCGAGTGTGAAAAGTCACCCGTCGGCAAAAGCGTTTTGTCGCAGATTATCGAAAACGACAAACTTGCGGCAAAAGAGGAAATTCCGCTTTGTCAGGACACCGGAATGTCGGTACTGTTTGTCGAATACGGCGACAAGGTTGTAATCGAGGACGGAAGTTTTGAACAGGCCGTAAACGAGGGTGTGCGTCAGGCGTACGATGAAGGGTGTCTTAGAAAAAGTGTTGTAAGCGACCCTGTTTTTGACCGCATAAACACCCGAGACAACACTCCCGCAATTATCCACACAAAAATCGTAAACTCCGATACAATAAAAATCACGGCAGGCGGCAAGGGCTTCGGAAGTGAGAATATGTCCGCCGTAAAAATGCTTACACCGTCATACGGCGTTGAGGGCGTTAAAAAGTTTATTCTTGACACTGTTTTTGCGGCGGGTCCCAACCCGTGTCCCCCTATTGTTGTAGGAGTAGGAATCGGCGGCACATTTGAGCGTGCGGCACAGCTTGCCAAAGCGGCTACATTCCGCCCCATAGACACAAAAAACAGCGATGAGCGTTATGCCCGCCTTGAGGACGAGCTTTTGACCGAAATAAACAAAATGGGCTTCGGCCCCGCAGGCTTAGGCGGCACAACAACCGCCTTAGGCGTAAACATCGAAACATCGCCCACACACATTGCGGGTATGCCCGTTGCGGTAAACATATGCTGTCACGCCTCAAGGCACGCAAGCACGACTCTTTAACGGAGGAATATTATGACCAGGAAAATTACGCTTCCGATAACTCAGGACGATATAAACAGCCTCAAAGCAGGCGACAGCGTTTTGCTCACAGGCACTATTCTTACAGGGCGTGACGCCGCGCACAAAAGACTTTTTGAGCTTATTGAGCAGGGCAAAGAACTTCCCGTTGATATTAAAGGGGAGATAATTTATTATGTAGGCCCCGCACCTGCAAAAAAAGGCTATGCCGTCGGCCCCGCAGGTCCCACATCAAGCTACCGAATGGATAAATACACTCCGTCGCTTTTAGATCTCGGTCTTAAAGGAATGATAGGCAAGGGAGCAAGAAGCAAGGAGGTTATTGACTCGATTGTCAAAAACAAATGCGTGTATTTTGCCGCGATCGGAGGAGCCGCCGCACTCATTGCGAAGAGCATAAAATCCGAGGAGCTTTTGTGCTATGAAGATTTGGGGACTGAGGCAATTCGCCGATACACGGTTGAGGATTTTCCCTGCATTGTTGCCGTTGACTGCAAGGGAAACAATGTTTACGAATCGGAACCCAAAAAATACAGAACACTATAAAATAACCGCTCATAATACAGTTAAAGCGTTGTACCGAATTAAGTCGGCACAACGCTTTTTATTAACATATCATATTGCTGTTTGCTTTGTATTATAAAATATTATAAAATCTCTTTGCGTTTTCGCAGGTAATATCAAGAAGCTGCTGCACACCCATATTACGCAGGGAGGCTATTTTTTCGGCTGTGTATAAAATCATAGAGCTGTCGCACCGCTTGCCCCTGAAAGGAACAGGCGACATATACGGAGCGTCGGTTTCAAGCAAAAGTCTGTCAAGAGGTATTTCGCTTGCAACCTCAACGCTGTGGCGGGCGTTTTTAAATGTTACTACGCCTCCCAAGCTTATATACATTCCCAGTTTTACCGCCTCACGCATAAGCTCGACACTTCCCGAAAAGCAGTGTACAAGCGCATAAGGACGGTATTTTTTTAGAAATTCAAGCGTATCTCCGTGTGCATACCTATCATGGACAACAAGCGGCATTTTAAGCTCAAGAGAAAGCTTAATCTGCTCTTCA
>CALYBM010000096.1 GCA_944412525.1 uncultured Ruminococcus sp.
TGCTTTGAGAAAAAGCTTATATGCGAATGTGCGGGCAGGGACGGCGCTGTTTTAAAAATAATGCCTCCGCTTGTAATCGAAGACGATATGCTGATTAAGGGACTTTCAATTATAAAAGATTCAATCAAAGAATCATTAGGAAAATAAAAATACGGCTGACAAAGTATTTGCTTTGTCAGCCGTTAACTTATTTTAATTACAAGGAAAACCGTTTAGAATTCAATACCGATCCTGCCCGTTATGCCACGGTCGTAAGGGTGCTTTATTTTTTTAAATTCCGTGACATAGTCGGCTGTTTCTATAAACTTTTCGGGAGGGTTGTGACCCGTCATAACAATTTCCATGCTTGCGGGAGCGTTTGTTACAAATTCAAACACATCTGCTTCCGACACCATCCCGCAGTTTATTACATCGAATATCTCGTCAAGAACTACCATATCATAACGCTCTGTCAGTGCGGTAGTTACGCTGCTTTCAAAAATTCCCTTAAAAATCTTTGCAGCCTGAGCTTTTTCGTTTTCGTCCATTTGAAATGTGAATTTCAATTCAAGCGGACAAAGTGTAAGCGTTACGTTTTCCGTGTGGCTCAGCGTGTGGCGTTCGCCTGAAAATTCCGTCTTTAAAAACTGTACGAACAAAACTTTCATTTTACTGCCTGCTGCACGGACCGCTAAACCGACTGCGGCTGTTGTTTTGCCTTTGCCGTCTCCGTAATAAACATGAATCATATAGACCTCCGAAAGTAGGGTGTGTTGTATATTTACAATGTCAATCATACGCTAAAAAAGCGTATCGGCATAAAACAATTATACTTGAATATAAATAATTTGGCAATATGTGCATATTATATAAAAAATAATAAAAAATATACTAAAAATTCTATATCAACTAATTTTTGCAAAACCTTGAATAAATCGTAATTACATAGTATAATATCACTTGTGTGACTGCACAAGATATGCGATGAAGCGGGAGGTTGCGGCGAATTCGCCGGTTTTTCCGTGGAGTATGTCCGATTTTAAACCGGGCGATTTATTTTGAATCAACAAGAGCGTGACTATGTCAATAGGGTTGCTTTGCCATAGCTGTGCTCAAAGGCTTTCAGGACATTCCCGGTTAACTGAATAGTTAAACGGGTTTTTTAATGCGGGGTGATGAAACACCCGGCAGAGTTTCAAAAAAGTTTTGAGAGCAAACGCCCGCCAACTACTAAGAGCTAAGGCTTGCAAATCAAATATCGGCTGGCTTTTAAATTTTCAGCAGCGTTTGATAAGCGAGAAAAAGCTCGCAAGAATTTTAAGGAGGCGACGATAATGGCAGTCAAGGAAAAGATTAGAATAAGATTAAAGGGTTATGATCATCAGCTCGTCGATCAGTCGGCAGAGAGAATCGTGGCTACAGCTAAGCGCACAGGTGCAAGAGTATCGGGTCCGGTTCCGCTCCCTACCGAGAAGCAGGTTGTAACAATTCTCCGTGCTGTTCACAAGTACAAGTACAGCCGTGAGCAGTTTGAGATGAGAACCCACAAGCGTCTTATTGACATCTTAAGACCGTCAAACAAGACAGTCGAGGCTCTTATGAGCTTAGAGCTCCCTGCCGGCGTTGATATCGAGATTAAATTATAATCGCTGATACCAACCTACAAGCAGACAGGGTCATGTTGGCACAAGCCAACCAATAACCTATAAGGAGGATATATTCATGCAGAAAGCAATCATCGGCAAGAAAATCGGTATGACACAGATTTTCGATGAAAAGGGAGTAGTAATTCCCGTAACTGTTATCGAGGCAGGCCCTTGCGTGGTTACAGCCAAGAAAACAGTTGAAAACGACGGCTACGCATCCGTTCAGCTCGGATACGGCGACTTAAAGCCCCATAAGGTTACAAAGCCTATGAAGGGATTTTTCGACAAAGCAGGCGTAGCTCCCAAGAAAACTCTCAAAGAGTTCCGCTTTAACGATACAGACGCTTACAATGTAGGCGACCTCGTTAAGGCAGATGTATTCACCCCCGGCGACAAGATTGATGTAACCGGCAAGAGCAAAGGTAAGGGTACTGCAGGCGTTATCAAGAGATGGAATTTCCATCGTCTTAAAGAATCACACGGTACCGGTCCCTGCGTTCGTCACGGCGGCTCAATCGGTGCCTGCTCATCTCCCTCAAGAGTTTGGAAGGGCAAGAGAATGGCAGGTCACCTCGGTGCAGAACAGGTAACAGTTCAGAATCTCACAGTTGTAAAGGTTGACGCTGAAAACAACCTCATCGCTGTAAAGGGTGCTGTTCCCGGACCAAACAAGGGAATCGTTGTTCTCAAAGATTCCGTTAAGGCTTAAGGAAGGGGGATTATAAATGCCAAGTTTATCAGTAGTAAATATGGAAGGCAAGAAGGTCGGCACAATCGATCTCGCTGATTCCGTATTCGGTATTGAGCCCAACGCAGCAGTTATGCACCAGATGGTAGTTAACTATCTTGCAGCACAGCGTCAGGGTACACAGTCCGCTCTTACAAGATCCGAGGTTTCCGGCGGCGGTAAAAAGCCGTGGAGACAGAAGGGTACAGGACGAGCAAGACAGGGTTCAACTCGTGCTCCGCAGTGGACACACGGCGGCGTCGTTTTTGCTCCCAAGCCAAGAGATTACAGATTTTCTGTAAATAAGAAGGTAAGAAGACTTGCTATGAAGTCGGCTTTCTCATCAAAGGCTAAAGAAAACGAGATCATCGTTGTTGACGCAATCACAATGGATGATTACAAGACAAAGACAATCGTTGCTATGCTCAAGGCAATTGAAGCTGACAAAAAGGCTCTCATAGTTTTGCCCGAGGTAGACAGCAAGGTTATTAAATCAGCTAACAACATCCCCGGCGTAAAGACAGCTCAGGTCAACACATTGAATGTTTATGACATTCTCCACGCTGACAAGCTCGTAATCGTTAAGGATGCCGTAAGCAAGATAGAGGAGGTATATGCATGATAGCTCATGATATCGTAATCCGCCCTGTTATCACTGAAAAAAGTATGCTCGGCGCAGTTAATAAGGTATATACTTTCGAGGTAGCTAAAACAGCTAACAAAATTGAAATTGCAAAAGCTTGCGAAGAGATCTTCAAGGTTAAGGTTGCAAAGGTTAATACCGTAAGCGTTCGCGGCAAGTTCCGCCGTCAGGGAAGAAACAACGGCGGCTACACAAAGAGCTGGAAGAAAGCAATCATCACATTAACAGAAGACAGCAAGCCTATCGAATTTTTTGAAGGCATGATGTAAGTCTGAATTTTAAAAGTTTCAGGCAGAATGTATGGGAAACGCCATTTTCCCGCAAAGCCATCATGAGGAGAGTGAAACCAAATGGCCATTAAAGTTTATAAGCCGACCATTAACTCAAGAAGAAATATGTCGGTTACAGATTATTCGGTCCTTTCAAAGGTTGAGCCCGAAAAAAGTCTTCTTGCTCCTTTAAGCAAGAAGTCAGGCCGTAACAGCTACGGCAGAATCACCGTTCGTCACAGAGGCGGCGGTAACCGCAGAAAGTACCGTATCATTGATTTCAAGCGTCAGAAGTTTGATGTTGAGGGCACAGTAAAGACACTTGAGTACGATCCTAACCGTTCGGCATTTATCGCTCTTGTAGAGTACACCGACGGAGAGAAAGCTTACATTATTGCTCCCGAGGGACTTAAAGTAGGCGATAAGGTACTCGCAGGTGAAAACGCTGATATTAAGCCCGGCAACGCACTTCCGCTTACAGCAATTCCCGTAGGTACATTTATCCATAATGTTGAGCTTTATCCCGGCAGAGGCGCACAGCTCGCTCGTTCGGCAGGTAACATGGCTCAGCTTATGGCAAGAGAAAACGGACTCGCATTGTTAAGACTTCCTTCGGGCGAGCTCAGAAATGTTCCCGAAAGCTGCATGGCTACAATCGGCCAGGTTGGTAATGTGGATCACGAGAATGTAAAAATCGGTAAAGCCGGCCGTAAGAGAAACATGGGCTGGCGTCCTACAGTCCGCGGTTCTGTTATGAACCCGAACGACCACCCGCACGGCGGTGGTGAGGGTAAATCACCGGTTGGCCGTCCGGGACCTGTTACTCCTGGGGGTAAGCCGGCTCTCGGTTACAAGACTCGTAAGAATAATAAGAGCAGCGATAAGCTTATCGTTCGCAGAAGAAACGGTAAGTAAGGCAGAGAAAGGAGCTTATAACTATGAGTAGAAGTACTAAAAAGGGTCCCTTTGTTCAGCCTGTACTGCTCAAAAGGGTTCTTGAAATGAACGAATCAGGCGAGAAGAGAATTTTAAAGACTTGGTCAAGAAGTTCAACAATCTTTCCTGAGTTTGTAGGTCACACATTCGCCGTTCACGACGGCCGTAAGCATGTTCCGGTATATGTAACTGAAGATATGGTAGGACACAAGCTCGGTGAGTTTGCTCCTACAAGAACCTTTAAGGGACACGCCGGTTCAAAGACAAGCAAATAAGCGGAAGGAGAGTATTGCAGATGGAAGCAAAGGCAAATGCTAAATTTGTTCGTATTTCACCCCGCAAAATCGGCGTTGTTCTTGACCTTATCAGAGGCAAGGATGTCAGATATGCGGAAGCTGTTCTTAAGCACACTCCCAAGGCCGCTTGCGAGCCGCTTTTAAAGCTGCTCCATTCAGCTATGGCAAATGCTGAGAACAACCATGATATGGATGTATCCAAGCTTTTCGTTGCAGAGTGCAACGCAACAGCAGGCCCCATCCTTAAAAGAATTCGTCCGAGAGCACAGGGCAGAGCGTTCAGAATCAACAAGAGAACTTCTCACATTACCCTCGTTCTCAAGGAAAAAGAAGACTAAGGGGAGGTTTTAGTATGGGTCAGAAAGTTAATCCGCACGGTCTTCGTGTCGGTGTTATTAAAGATTGGGATTCCCGTTGGTTTGCAAACAAGAAAGACTTCGGTGCTACACTCGTTGAGGACTACAACCTCCGTAAAACTCTGAAGGCTCAGCTTTACAACTTCGGTATCTCAAAGATTGAAATTGAGCGTGACGGCAAAAGAGTAAGAATCAGCATTCACTGCGCAAAGCCCGGTCTTGTAATCGGTAAGGGCGGCTCGGAAATTGAGAAGCTCAAGGCACAGTGCGAGGCTATGCTCAACAAGCCCGTTGCTATCAATATTGTTGAAGTTAAGGCACCCGAGCTTGACGCTCAGCTTACAGCAGAGAGCATTGCTCAGCAGCTTGAGAAGAGAATTTCTTTCCGCCGCGCTATGAAGCAGTCTATCGGCAACGCAATGCGCCGCGGAGCAAAGGGTATTAAAGTAATGTGTTCAGGCCGTCTCGGCGGTGCTGAAATTGCTCGTTCAGAGCAGTACCACGAGGGTACTATTCCGCTTCAGACACTTCGTGCAGACATTGATTACGGTTTTGCAGAGGCTAACACAACCTACGGTAAAATCGGCGTTAAGGTTTGGCTTTACAAGGGTGAAGTTTTAAACGAAGTTAAGTCAAGAAAGCCCCGCAGAGAAGGAGGCAGAAAGTAATGCTATTACCAAAGAGAGTTAAGTACAGAAGAGTACACAGAGGTCGTATGACAGGTAAGGCTCTCCGTGGTAACAAGGTTACTTACGGTGAGTACGGTCTTCAGGCAACAGAGCCTGCATGGATCACTTCAAACCAGATCGAAGCAGCCCGTATCGCTATGACGCGTTACTGCAAAAGATTTGGTAAGGTATGGATTAAAATCTTTCCTGATAAGCCTGTTACAGCAAAGCCTGCTGAAACACGAATGGGTTCAGGTAAAGGTTCTCCCGAATATTGGGTAGCAGTAGTTAAGCCCGGCAGAGTAATGTTTGAGCTTGCAGGCGTTGATGAGGCAACTGCAAGAGAAGCTCTCAGACTTGCTGCTATGAAGCTTCCCATCAAGTGCAAGTTTGTTAAGAAAGAGGAGGGTGAGCAGTAATGAAAGCATCAGAGATCAGAGAAATGTCAGTTGAAGAGCTTCAGACAAAGCTCACAGAACTCAAGGAAGAATTATTTAATCTTCGTTTCCAGCTTGCTGTTAACCAGCTCGAAAACTCATCCAGAATCGGTGCCGTAAAAAAAGACATTGCAAGAGTTTCCACAATTCTTCGCCAGCGTGAACTTAACGGCACAGAAGCTTAAGAGAGGAGGACTTAACAGTGAGTGAAAGAAACATGAGAAAAACCGTTGTCGGAAAAGTTGTAAGCAACAAGATGGACAAAACTGTTGTTGTTGCTGTTGAAGACAGCGTAAAGCATAAGCTTTATAACAAAATTGTTAAGCGTACGGTTCGTTTTAAGGCACACGACGAGAAAAACGAGTGCAACGTAGGCGACCGTGTAAAGATTATGGAGACCCGTCCTCTTTCTAAGGATAAAAGATGGAGACTCGTCGAGATTATTGAGAAAGCTAAATAAGTTTAGCGGCTTTGAGAAAAGGAGGAATACACTGTGATTCAACAGCAAACCATCCTCAAGGTTGCCGACAACACCGGCGCAAAGGAACTTATGTGCATTCGTGTACTCGGCGGTACCAGAAGGAGATATGCCAACATTGGCGATATAATCGTTGCCTCGGTTAAAAAAGCAGCACCCGGCGGTGTTGTTAAAAAAGGTGATGTTGTTAAGGCCGTAGTCGTTCGTTCGGCAAAGGGCGTAAGACGCGAGGACGGAACATACATCCGCTTTGATGAAAACGCGGCAGTTATTATTAAGGAAGATAAGAACCCGAGAGGTACTCGTATCTTCGGACCGGTAGCAAGAGAGCTTCGTGATAAGGACTTTATGAAGATTCTCTCTCTCGCTCCCGAAGTACTTTAATTGGAGGTGTCACAATGAGTAAGGTTCATGTAAAAACAGGCGACACCGTTATCGTTATCAGCGGTAAGGATAAGGGCAAAAAGGGTCAGGTTTTGGCTGTAAGCCCTAAAGAAGGAAAAGTTATCGTAGAGAAAGTAAATATGGTTTCCAAGCATGTTAAGCCCAGAAAGATGGGCGAGCAGGGCGGTATCATTAAGGCTGAGGGTGCTATGTATGCTTCCAAGGTTCAGATCGTATGCCCACGCTGCAAACAGCCCACAAGAGTAGCTCACAAGATTTTTGAGGACGGCTCAAAGGGCAGAATTTGCGCTAAGTGCAAGGAATCACTGTAAGGAGGATATAAGATATGGCAAGACTTAAAGAATATTATTCAAAAGAAGTTGCACCTGCTCTTATGAAAAAGTTCTCCTACAAGAGCACAATGCAGATTCCAAAGCTTGATAAGATTGTTATCAATGTAGGTGCAGGCGAAGCTAAAGATAACTCTAAGGTAATTGACGCTATCAGCGCAGACCTTTCTGCCATTACAGGTCAGAAACCTCTCGTTTGCAGAGCAAGAAAATCAGTTGCTAACTTCAAACTCAGAGAAGGCATGCCGATCGGCTGCAAGGTTACTCTCAGAGGCGAGAGAATGTATGAGTTTCTTGACAGACTTTTCAATGTTGCACTTCCCCGTGTAAGAGACTTCAGAGGTATCAACCCCAACTCTTTCGACGGCAGAGGCAACTACAATATGGGTCTTAAGGAACAGCTTATTTTCCCTGAGATTGATTATGACAAGATTGACAAGGTTCGTGGTATGGATGTTTGCTTCGTTACCACAGCTAAAACAGATGAAGAAGCTCGTGAGCTTTTAACTCTCATGGGCGCACCGTTTTCAAAGTAAGGAGGGATTGTTGTGGCTAAAACTGCAATGAAAGTTAAGCAGCAGAGAAAGCAGAAGTTCTCAACAAGAGAGTATTCAAGATGTAATATCTGTGGTAGACCACACGCCTACCTCCGCAAGTATGGTATTTGTCGTATTTGCTTCCGTGAGCTCGCTTACAAGGGCGAAATTCCGGGCGTAAAGAAAGCAAGCTGGTAAGCAAGGGAGGAAAAGGTAATGCAGATTACAGATACAATTGCTGATTTACTTACAAGAATTCGTAACGCAAACTCAGCAAAGCACGATTCCGTTGAAATTCCCGCTTCAAACCTCAAGAAGTCTATTTGTCAGATTCTTGTAGATGAAGGCTACATCAAGAATTTCACAGTTATAGAAGACGGCAAGCAGGGCGTAATTAAGGTTACACTCAAGTACAACGACGGCAAAACTCCTGTAATTACAGGTCTTCGCCGTGTATCAAAGCCCGGTTTGCGTATTTACAGCAACGCAGAAGATATGCCTAAGGTAATGAAGGGTCTCGGTATTGCAATCATTTCAACATCAAAGGGTGTTATGACTGACCGCGAGGCTCGCAAGGAGCATATCGGAGGCGAGGTACTCGCCTACATTTGGTAAGAGGAGGTGCGAAGATGTCTCGAATTGGAAGAAAACCTATAAATATTCCCGCCGGTGTTACTGCAACTATCGCAGACGGCGTAATCACTGTAAAAGGTCCCAAGGGCACGCTTGACTTCGCATATAATCAGGCTATTACAGTTGATATCAAGGGTGATGTGATCGAAGTAACACGCCCGAATGACGCAAAAGAAAACCGCTCTCTTCACGGCCTCACAAGAACACTTATAAATAATATGATTATCGGTGTTACAGAGGGCTATAAGAAGGAGCTTGAAGTAAACGGTGTAGGTTACCGTGTTCAGAAGCAGGGCAACAAGTGCGTAATGAACCTCGGATACTCACACCAGGTAATTGTTGAGGATACAGACGACATCAAAATCGAAGTTCCCGATCCCAACAAGATCGTTATTGTCGGCATTGATAAGCAAAAGGTAGGTCAGTTTGCTGCCGAAGTAAGAGAGAAGCGTCCGCCGGAGCCGTATAAGGGCAAGGGTATTAAGTACGCTGATGAAGTTATCCGCCGCAAGGAAGGCAAGGCCGGTAAGGGCAAATAATTAAGGAGTGAATAATTAATGGTAAGCAGACCTGATACAAAAAAGGCACGCGCAAAACGCCATAAGAGAGTCCGCAGCAAAGTAAGCGGTACAGCATCTTGTCCCCGTTTGTGCGTATTCCGCTCCAGAAGCAACATCTACGCTCAGATTATTGACGATGTAGCCGGTGTTACACTTGCTCAGGCTTCAAGCCTTGACAAGTCCATCGAAGGAAATGGCGGAAATAAAGAGGCAGCAAAGGCTGTAGGCGTTCTCATCGCAGAGCGTGCAAAGGCTAAAAATATCGTTGATGTTGTATTTGACAGAGGCGGTAACATCTATCACGGCCGTGTTAAGGAATTGGCCGAAGGCGCCCGTGAGGGCGGCCTCAATTTCTAAGGAAGAGGAGGAATAACTTTGGCTAAAACAGTAGAAGTAACAGGCGAATTAAAAGAAAGAGTCGTTACTATTAACCGTGTATCAAAAACGGTTAAGGGCGGTCGTATATTTAAGTTTGCAGCTTTGGTAGTTGTAGGCGACGGTAACGGAACAGTAGGTTTCGGTATCGGTAAAGCAGGCGAAGTACCCGATGCTATCCGCAAGGGTATCGAAGACGCTAAGAAGAACCTTATCAAGGTATCGCTGAGAGGAACAACAATTCCTCACGAGATCATCGGTGAGTTCGGTGCAGGCAGAGTTCTTATGAAGCCCGCTGCTCCCGGTACCGGTGTAATCGCAGGCGGTCCTGTTCGTGCCGTTGTTGACGCAGTCGGCATCAAGGACATCAGAACAAAGGCTCTTCGTTCAAATAATCCCTGCAATGTAGTTAGAGCTACTCTTGCAGGTCTCGCAGCATTAAGAACTGCTGAAGAGGTTGCTGCTATCCGCGGCAAATCCGTTAAGGAAATTTTATAATAGGGAGGTTGCAGATTATGACAATTAAGTTGGTTAAGAGCCTCATCGGCTCAAAAAAGGATCAGATTGCAACAGCCCATGCTTTAGGCTTGAAGAAAATCGGAGATGTTACAACACAGCCCGACAACGCTTCAACAAAAGGTAAGGTAGCAAAAATCATTCACCTCGTAGAGGTTATTGACGCGTAAGCAAGGAGGTGCAATCTTATGAAGTTACATGAACTTTCTCCGGTTGAGGGTTCTAAAAAGGACTCAAAAAGAATCGGCAGAGGTCACGGCTCAGGCTGGGGTAAAACATCAGGTAAGGGCCATAAGGGCCAGAAGGCTCGTTCAGGCGGCGGTGTTCGCCCCGGATTTGAAGGCGGTCAGATGCCTTTGCAGCGTCGTGTACCTAAAAGAGGTTTTAACAACATCTTTGCTAAAAATGTAGTTGCAATTAACCTCAGCACTTTGAACAGAAAGTTTGACGACGGTGCAACAGTTGATTTTGAAGCCCTTGTTAATGCAGGAGTAGTTAAGAACGGTTTTGACGCTGTTAAGGTTCTCGGCAACGGTAAGCTTGAGAAAAAACTCACTGTTAAGGTATCTGCTTTTTCCGAATCAGCTAAAGCTGCTATTGAGGCTGCGGGCGGAAAGGCAGAGGTGATTTAAGTGTTTAAGACAATAAGAAACGCTTGGGCTATTCCTGACCTGAGAAAGAAAATCTTATTTACACTTTTAATTATCATCGTATTCAGAATCGGTTCGGTTATCCCCGTTCCTTTTCTGGATACAACAGCTCTTGCAGAGGCAATGAAGCTTATTACAAGCAATCCCGATACCAGCACTAATATGCTGGCATATCTAAACACGCTTTCGGGCGGTGCGTTTGCTAACGCAACATTGTTTGCTATGGGTATCACCCCATACATCAACAGCTCGATCATTATGCAGCTCCTCTGTGTTGCTATTCCTCCTCTTGAGAGAATGGCTAAAGAGGGCGAGGCAGGCAGACGCAAAATCGGTGCAATTACCCGTTATGTAACTGTCGGTCTCGGTCTTATCCAGGGTACTGCGTATTATATCTATCTTAAGAATACGGTTACTGAAAGCGGAAAGCACATTACAATTTACAACGAAGGCTTTGACATGTGGTTTGCCGCAATCGTAATTGTACTTGTGTTCACAGCAGGTACGGCTCTTATGATGTGGCTTGGTGAGCAGATCAATAAATTCGGTATCGGAAACGGTATTTCAATACTCCTTTTCGCAGGTATTATTGCTCAGCTTCCGGTTACGATCGATACGCTCGGTACTTACTTCAACCTTGGTTCACAGGGTTCTACACAGTACTATTTCCTTGTTCCGCTCTGGGTTATCATTTTCGTTGCTGTTATTTGGGTTATCACCTTTATGCAGGACAGCGAAAGAAGAATCCCGATTCAGTACGCAAAGCGTGTTGTGGGCAGAAAGATGTACGGCGGACAGTCAAGTCACCTTCCCATAAAGGTTGCTCTCGGCGGTGTGCTTCCTATCATCTTTGCAAGCTCAATTCTTTCAATTCCCGGTACAATCAACCTCTTCCTCGGCTACAATGCAGAGGACGGTTTCTGGGGTGCTTTCTTTGAAGCATTCAGCACCAACGGTTGGGTGTACATGGTATTGTATTTCTTATTAATTATTATGTTTGCATATTTTTATACCACTATTCAGTATAATCCCGTTGAAATGGCAAACAACCTCAAGTCAAACAACGGTACGGTTCCCGGTATCCGTCCGGGTGCACCGACAGCTGATTACATCAGAAATATTCTGTCAAGAATAACTCTTATCGGTGCGTTGTTCCTTGCCTTTATCGCTTTGGTTCCGCATATTTACGGTGCTGCAACAGGTATGGGCAATATGGCTATAGGCGGTACATCGATCATCATCGTAGTAGGTGTTGCACTTGATACTGTTAAGCAGCTTGAGTCACAGATGATGATGCGTCATTACAAAGGTTTTCTTGACTAATTACTGAAAAAGGAGTATAATGATATGAACATTATCATGTTAGGAGCTCCGGGTGCAGGTAAAGGCACACAGGCCGCTGTACTTTGTGAGCACTTTGGTATTCCCACAATTTCAACCGGAAACATGATTCGTGAAGCGCTGAAAAACGGCACTGAGATGGGTCTTAAAGCCAAGTCCTATATGGACGAGGGCAAGCTTGTTCCCGATGATGTTGTTATCGGCATTGTTAAAGAAAGACTTGCCGAGGACGACTGCAAAAAGGGTTTCATTCTTGACGGCTTCCCAAGAACCATTCCTCAGGCCGAGGCTCTTGACAATATGGGCGTTGATATTCAGTATGTCATCAATATTGATGTGTCTGATGAAAGAATCATCAACCGTATGTCCGGACGCCGTGTCTGCGAAAATTGCGGCAGACCCTATCATCTTGTGAACTTAAAGCCCAAGAAGGACGGGGTTTGCGACGATTGCGGCGGCACCCTTGTTCAGCGTAAGGACGACCACCCCGACACTGTACTCGCTCGTCTTGAAGTATATCACAAGGAGACAGAACCCCTTGCAGATTACTATAAAAAGCAGGGTAAACTTGTTAATGTTGTAGGACAGGATAATGTAGATGCAACTACTGATCTTATCCTCAAAGCAATCGAGGCGTAAAAGTATGGTAGTTATTAAGACAGCACGGGAACTTTCTAAAATGAAAGATGCATGCAGAATTTCTGCTGAGGCACTCTGTGTTGCGGGAGAGGCTGTAAAGCCCGGTGTAACTACTTATGAAATAGATACGATTGTCCGCAAATATATCGAGAAACAGGGAGCAGTTCCCTCGTTTCTCGGTTACGGCGGATTTCCTGCAAGTGCGTGCATTTCCGTTAACAATGTGGTTATCCATGGCATACCGAGCAAAAAACAGGTTCTTAAAGAGGGCGACATAGTAAGCGTCGATGTCGGTGCTTATTATGAGGGATTTCACGGCGACAACGCCTACACATTTCCCTGCGGCAAAATCAGTGCTGAAGCACAGGCTTTGCTTGACGCCACAAAGGAAAGCCTTTATGAGGGAATTAACAAGGCTCTTGCCGGCAACCGAATAGGTGATATCGGCAGTGCTGTACAAAGGTATGTCGAAGCTCGCAGTTACTCGGTGGTACGAGATTTTGTCGGCCACGGCGTAGGTGCGAAGTTGCACGAAGACCCAAGCGTACCCAATTACGGTACACCGGGACGGGGCGTACGCCTTATTCCGGGTATGACAATCGCTATTGAACCCATGGTCAATCAGGGAACCTTCGAAGTTAGGGTCCTTGATGATGAGTGGACTACCGTCACAAAAGACGGCAAGCTTTCCGCTCATTTTGAGCATACGGTAGCTATTACACAAAACGGTCCCCAAATTATGACTCTGTGCTGATAAAGGTGATTTTATGAGCGTTGTCAGAGGAAGTATTGTAAGGGCAAAGGCAGGAAGAGATAAGGACGGTTTTTTTGTTGTTCTTAAAGTCGAGTCCGGTTATGCGTATATCGCAGACGGCAGGACACGAAAAATTGAGAACCCGAAAAAGAAAAAGCTTATTCATCTTTCCCCTGCAAACACGGTTATCGAGGGTTCACTTGAAACCAATCCGCAGATAAAAAGAGCATTAAGTGAATTTAAAAACGGAGGTTAACGATATGTCAAAGCAAGATGTAATTGAAATAGAAGGTATTGTAAGAGAGGCTCTGCCCAATGCACAGTTTAAGGTTGAGCTTCAGAACGGTCATGTGATATTAGCTGTTATTTCAGGCAAATTGAGAATGAATTTCATTCGCATATTGCCGGGCGATAAGGTTACTGTGGAGATGTCTCCGTATGACCTGACAAGAGGAAGAATTACCTGGCGTTCCAAATAAGCCGGGGAAACACGATTTTCAGAAAGGAATGATTATAAATGAAAGTCAGACCTTCAGTAAAGAAGATGTGCGATAAGTGCAAAGTAATCAAAAGAAAAGGTAAGATTTTAGTAATCTGCGAAAACCCAAAGCACAAACAGCGTCAGGGTTAATTACCTTATAGAAAAAATTATTTTAAATTTATATGGAGGTGCAACTGAATGGCTCGTATAGCAGGTGTTGACTTACCAAGAGATAAAAGAGTTGAAATCGGTTTAACTTATATCTTCGGTATCGGCCGTAAAACTGCAGACGACATTATTGCTGCAACAGGTGTTAATCCCGACACTCGTGTCAGAGATTTAACTGAAGAGGATATTGCAAAGCTCAGAGAATATATTGAGCATAACTGCCGCGTTGAAGGTGACCTTCGCCGTGACATCGCTTATGATATTAAAAGACTTATTGACATTGGCTGCTACCGTGGCGTTCGTCACAGAAAGGGTCTCCCCGTAAGAGGTCAGCGTTCAAAGACTAACGCTCGTACACGCAAGGGTCCCCGCAAGACAATGGCTAATAAGAAGAAGTAAGGAGGGCAAAGGACTATGGCAGCACCAAAGGGTGGTAAAAAGGTTATCCGCCGTCGCCGTGAACGCAAAAACATTGAAAAAGGCGCAGCGCATATCCAGTCAACTTTTAACAATACAATTGTTACTATTTCCGATACACAGGGCAACGCTGTTTCCTGGGCAAGTGCAGGTGAGCTCGGTTTCAGAGGCTCTAAAAAGTCAACTCCGTTTGCCGCTCAGTCAGCAGCTGAAACAGCTGCAAAGGCAGCAATGGAACACGGTATGAAGTACGTCGATGTTTATGTAAAAGGACCGGGACAGGGCAGAGAAGCTGCAATCCGTGCATTGCAGACAGCAGGTCTTGAAGTAACTATGATCAAAGATGTTACTCCGATTCCTCACAACGGATGCCGTCCTCCAAAGAGAAGACGTGTATAGTATTATAAAAGGAGGATATTTCAATGGCTAAAAATATGCAGCCTATCGCAAAGCGTTGCAGAGCACTCGGCGTTTCTCCCGCTGTAATGGGTTACTCTAAGAAAACTTCTAACAGAAACCCCGGCGGTAAGATGAGAAGAAAAAAGAGTGAATACAGCCTGCAGCTCACCGAGAAGCAGAAGGTAAAATTTATTTACGGCATCATGGAAAAGCAGTTCAGAGCTTACTATGAGAAGGCTGAAAAGGCAGAGGGCAAGACCGGTGCTGTGCTCCTCTCATTAATAGAACGCAGACTTGACAATGTTGTTTTCAGACTCGGACTTGCTGCTACAAGAAGAGAAGCTAGACAGCTTGTAAGTCATGCTCACTTTACTGTTAACGGCAAAAAGGTTAACATTCCGTCATATCTTGTTAAGGTCGGCGATGTTATCCAGGTTAGAGAAAAGAGCCGCTCAACAACAAGATTTAAGGCAATTACAGAGGGTGAAACAGCTTCAACTGTTACTCCAAAGTGGCTTGAGAAGGACGAGAATCTTCTCGGCGGTAAGGTAATTGCTACTCCACAGAGAGAGGATATTGACTTTCCTGTTGAAGAACACCTCATCGTTGAGTTGTACTCCAAGTAATCCCGTATTTCACAGACAGATTACACATACATTGGCTGTTTTTACAGCCGCATAATGTCAGGAGGATTCGCGAATGATTGAAATTGAAAAGCCAAGAATTGAAACCGCGGAATTGACCGAGGACGGAAAGTACGGCAGATTTGTTGTTGAACCGCTTGAGCGCGGATTCGGCAACACTCTCGGCAACAGCTTACGCAGAGTTTTGCTTTCCTCTCTTGAAGGCTGTGCTGTTACATCGGTAAAGATTGACGGCGTTCTTCACGAATTTTCAACTATTCCCGGCGTAAAGGAAGACGTTACGGAAATTGTTCTCAATTTGAAAAGTCTTGTTCCTAAGCTTCATGAAACATGCCCAAAGGTTGTAGAGATTATTGCCGAGGGTCCATGTGAGGTTACTGCTGGCGATATTAAGTGTGACAGCGAGGTTGAAATTTTAAACCCCGAGCTTCACATCGCAACACTCGGCGAGGGTGCAAAGCTTAATATGGAAATAACCCTTGATAAGGGCAGAGGTTATGTTCCGGGCGAGCGTAACAAGCAGCTTAGCGGCAATAATGTTATCGGTGTTTTACCGATTGATTCAATCTATACTCCCGTGTTAAAGGTTAACTATACTGTTGACAATACCCGTGTAGGTCAGATTACTGACTTTGACAAGCTTACACTTGATGTGTGGACAAACGGAGTAATCAACGCAGAGGAGGCTGTATCTCTTGCGGCAAAGGTACTTACAGAGCACCTTAACCTCTTTGTAAACCTTTCTGATAAGGCGTCAAACGCAGAGCTTATGGTTGAAAAGGACGACAAAGGCAAGGAAAAGATCCTTGAAATGACAATAGAAGATCTTGATCTTTCGGTTCGTTCATTTAACTGCCTCAAGCGTGCAGGTATAAACACGGTTGAAGATTTAATTAACAAGTCCGAAGAGGATATGATGAAGGTTCGTAATCTCGGAAGAAAATCTCTTGAAGAGGTTATTCAGAAGCTTAATTCTCTCGGTTTCAGTCTTCAAAAGGAAGACGAATAAATTACCCTTTTAGACCAACGGTAAAGGAGTGAAAACAATGCCCGGTACAAGAAAATTAGGAAGAACTACAGCTCAGAGGCTGGCAATGCTTCGCGCTATGGTTACATTCCTTCTCGAAAACGGCAAAATTGAAACAACTCTTACTCGTGCCAAGGAAGTTCAGGCTATGGCAGAGAAGATGATTACTACAGCAAAGAACGACACACTTCACAACAGACGCCTTGTTTTGGCTTTTGTTACTAAGGAAGATGTTACAAGCAAGCTTTTCAAGGAGATTGCTCCCAAGTACAGCGACAGAAACGGCGGCTACACAAGAGTGACCAAGATTGGTCCTCGCCGCGGTGACGGTGCTGAAATGGCAATCATCGAGCTCGTTTGATTTATAACTTAAAATTATGCTTAATTAAAGCGGCTGATTAATTTCAGCCGCTTTTTTACATTATTTGACAATTTTCCAAAAATATGCTACGATGTGACCGTAATTATAGCGTACAAAAGCATTAAGTAAATTATTTTGTCTGATTTCTTGTTTTGTGCAGACATTTGATTTTTTTAATAATTCAAAATATTTTGCTACTTATGATGATAAATTAAAATACAAATTCTAAATATCATTTAATGTGACATATAAGGAGGATATTATGAAAAAAATATTAATATCATTGCTAACTGTTACGATTGTTTATGCAATGTTATTTTCAACATCTGCATTTGCCTGTATTTACACGGAAGAGAATCTCCCTTATGGAGTGCAAACTAAACCGCAGCAGGAAATGGCATTGACAAATGAAATAAAAGAGGAAATATTGCAAAATTTAATTGAAACCGAGTATCCAAACAGTAATCCTGATGATATAGTTGTCAGGTATTACGGTTTGCTGAGCAACGGTGCAATGCTTATAAACCATTATAACAGCAGTTATAATTATACGGAAAACCTTTATCCCAATAATTTTTATCAGATAGAATATGAAAATATTGCTTTTATTTACCGTGTGCCGACAAACAAAGATATTGTTAATTTATACATAAACGGTGAAATGTATTCTTTTAAAGAGGCGTATGATGCGAAGTTAATAGATTTTGAAAATCTTTGGGAAATTGAACATTTAATTGATGATTTTACTTTTGGACTCAGTTATTACCCTGAATATAACGAAAAAGGGAATGTGCTTTTCGGCGATGTAAACGGTGACAAATATGTAACTGTATTAGACGCAACCATGATACAGCAATATTTATCTGACTTATGTGAATTAAATGAGGCAGAAACAGAATGTGCCGATTTTAATTCCGACGGTAAGATTAATATTATTGATGTCACATTACTTCAAAATACACTTGCACGGGAAATCGGTTAGTAACTGTTTCTTCTAAATTTTATACTTTGCGTCAAAATTTTAATATACACAAATAGGTATATAATCAATAACAAAACAGGCGACGGCGATCTAAGCCGTCACCTGTTTTGTTTTTTGCCCTAAATTACTCAAAAAATAATTTTACAACATTTTAGTATAATATTTCAAACTTAAATTAAATGATTATAAAATCTGAAAAGCTTGAAAATATATTTGCTTTTATTATTAGCCGAATGTATTATATGTCTTTGTTACATTCATCAATTTCTATTCTGTTTTCAATTTCTGAAATAACATCGCTCATTTTAACGCCAAGTGCAAGACAAATTCTGTAAAAAGTTTCAAGCGTTGGTTTACGCTCTCCCCTTTCAATAGCACTCAAATGTGTTCTGCCTATATCTGAAAGGCCGCTTAATACTTCCTGAGAAATGTTCTTTTTCTTTCTGTATTCGGAAATAACCTCTCCGACAATTTTTGAGTTTAGCATCGGTACAAACATAATATCACATCACCTGTCAATAGTGTATATTTTTTTTAGGTAAAATATGAATACATATGTTGACAAATGAATACTTATGTGTTATTTTATTTATAAATCATTATATTTTTATGAGTGGTTGTAGGAAAATATTTATCAGGGGGAAATTATAATGAAAAAAGTTATCAGCATTTTTATTTTGGGTGCAATTATTTTGTCGTTGCCTTCCTGCAAAGGAGAATCAGCAAATAATAATTCTGTGTCCGAAAGCACAAATTTTACTGAGAACAGTCAACCTACAGAGGAGCCCATGGTGCAGGAAACTGTTGCTGAAACAAAAACTCCTGTGACATCCGAGACTTCGGTGCAGGAAAACAGTACTGGAACAAGCAGTCTTGTGAAGGCAGGTTCTATAGAAGAACTTAATACTGTAATTGAAAATGATATATCTAATACTGTTGCAATTCTGACAAGTGAATATGAGCAGTTGGAAACTGAAATTAACACATATGATATGTATATTGAAAATACAAATAAAGTAGAAACTTTTTACAATATGATAAACGATGAGAACAAAAACCTGTGCATCAGAATGCAGGAATATGCTGTGAGCTATGCCGAAAAAATACTCTCATCCAATATCTCGATCGATGACAAATACGATGAATTTGACGAATTGTACGATAATATATACGATGAGGGAGGTGATAACATCTACGACGAAATATACGATGGCTTGTTAGATGATATGTATGATTTGTTTTATGACGGCGTTTTAGATGACGGCTACGATGAAGCCCCGTACAAGGAGTGGTCAAAAGCCAGTTCTCAGGAATATGATTGGTGGTCGGAAACTTCTTCTGATGTTTATGATCAGTGGTCTGATTTCCAATCAGATGTATATGATTTTTGGTCAGATATAAGGAGTGAACTTTGGGACAATGATATTGATAAGGCAAAAGAAGTGTTAACCGACTATAAAGCTGATGTAAATAAGTTAAGGCAGTAATAATAACAAATAACAGAACACTGACAAACACTATATAGCAAAAGACAGGTTTAAATAAAACAACACTTACATTAGAAATACAGCAGTCTTTGAAATTGCATAAAAATACTACAGTTAATATTTAAATGACAGCCTGACACTAATTTTGATGTCAGGCTGCTTTTGTTTATAATAGGATTATATAAAATGAAAAAATTATTAGTTCATAAATAATTTATTAGTAAAATATTGATTGAATTGGAATATCGTGTTATAATATCATAGTATAGGCAAAATATCTGTGAAAGGATAGTTTTTGATGATAAAAGCTAATGAATACCGCACCGTTACATG
>CALYBM010000097.1 GCA_944412525.1 uncultured Ruminococcus sp.
ATGAAAATATATGTATTAACTGTTAATAAATGAAAACAACGATAACGGGAATTACAGCGATGAACTTTGGAATAAAGTGCAGCAGCTTATAACCGACGCAAAAACTGCGTATTACAGCGGAGATGAACAGCTTGTTCACCATGTGTACATAAAAATGAGAAATACATATGACGCCCTTTGCAAGTATAATACGGTATACGGTGATTTCAGCGGTGACGGCGAGTTAAATGTTGTTGATGTCACATATCTGCAAAAATATATTGTAGAGTTAACAGAATTTAATTCATCACAAAAGATGCTGTCGTATATTAACGGCGAAGATGTTAGCGGAGCGTCAATAAAAACTGCGACATATATGCAAAAATACATGGTGGGTTTGGTGACTCAGTTTGGCAACGGCCTTTTGGATAAGCTCGTTGCGGCACAACCACTCGTAGAGGGTGAGAATATAAGAATAGTAAAGCCGGTTGATTCTAGCTTAATAAGATATGAATCCGTGCTGATGGCTGAAAATGACAACAATTATTTATATTCAATGACCTACATGTGGTATTTCAGTCCCCAATATCAAATTGAGAATACATTTGAGGTGTAATTTTTAATTTAATACAGTATAAAATTTAAGGGCGTATTTGCCGCATTAACTTTAGCTTTTGTGCTTTTGTAATGCGTTACTGCAAATATGCTCTTGTTTTATTGAAAGAAAAAGCAAATGCCCTGCCTTATGGCAGGGCATTCGTTTCTAAAAATATTAAGAAGGATTAAAAACAGATAATTTTATTGTTTAACAAATTACAGATTTGTGTATCCCATAAGGCTCTCGTCAACCTCTTTTGCAACATCTCTGCCCTCACGGATAGCCCACACAACAAGTGACTGACCTCTGTGCATATCTCCTGCGGCAAAAACATTTTTAACATTGGTTTTAAAAGAACCGTCAGCAGTTTTTACATTTGTTCTTTCGTTTGTTTCAACTCCGAAAGCTTTTGTTACATAGCTTTCGCTTCCGAGAAATCCTGCGGCAATAAGCACAAGCTCGACATCCACATTGTATTCTGAACCTGCGACCTCTTTCATTATCATTCTGCCTGTCTTTTTATCCTTTACAGGCTCAAGTTTTACAAGCACGGCACCCTTGAGATTACCGTTTTTGTCCTTTAAAAATTCCTTGACGGTTGTTTGATATACTCTGGGGTCGTTTCCGAATACCTCAATGGCTTCTTCCTGACCGTAATCTGTTTTGCAGACTCTCGGCCACTCCGGCCACGGATTATTTTCGGCTCTTTCGTCGGGAAGCTTGGGCATCATTTCAAGCTGCAAAACGGATTTTGCACCGTGTCTGATACTTGTTCCAACGCAGTCGTTACCCGTGTCGCCGCCTCCGATTATCATTACATTTTTATCCTTGGCAGAAATATATGTGCCCTCTTTAAGGTCATTGTCAAGCAAAGACTTTGTAGTGGATTTAAGGAAATCTACCGCAAAGTAAATGCCTTTTGCATCTCTGCCCTCAGCCTTAATATCTCTAGGATTTGATGCACCGCAGGCGAGAATAACCCTGTCAAATTCATTGAGGATTTGTTCAGCCTTTATATCCTTGCCTACATCTACTCCTGTTTTAAACTCGACGCCCTCTTCTTTCATAATCTCAACCTTGCGGTCGATAATCTGCTTTTCAAGCTTCATATTAGGAATACCGTACATTAACAGTCCGCCGATGCGGTCGCTTCGTTCAAATACGGTTACAAAGTGACCTCTGCTGTTGAGCTGATCCGCCGCCGCAAGTCCCGCGGGACCCGAGCCGATTACGGCAATTTTTTTGCCTGTTCTTACCTTTGGAGGGTTCGCTGCGGCAAAACCCTCGATATAGGCATTTTCAATGATTCCGTATTCGTTTGCCTTTACGGTAACGGCGTCGCCGTTTGCACCGCAGGTGCAGGCTTTTTCGCACAAAGCGGGACATACACGGGATGTAAATTCAGGGAAGTTGTTTGTGAGTTTAAGACGCTTGTACGCCTGCTCCCAGTTGTTTTTAAATATAAGGTCGTTCCATTCGGGAATCAAATTATTAAGAGGGCATCCCGAATATGCTCCTCCTATCATCATGCCCGACTGGCAGAACGGTACGCCGCACTCCATACAGCGGGCACCCTGAATTGACTGTTCCTCTTTTGAGAGGGGAGTGTGAAATTCATCGTAATTTTTGATGCGTTCTTTTACGGAGAATGCGGGGGCGTCCTCTCGTTTATAGTCCATAAATCCTGTTGGCTTTCCCATTGCTGTTCTCCTCCTTATTTACTGTGAATGATCTGATAAAATGCTTCGATTTTTGCCTGATCACTGCTCATGCCCTTTTCTTCCATAGATGCAATCGCAGTCATCATACGCTTGTAATCGTGGGGGATGATTCTCTTGAATTTAGGCAGATATTCCTCGAAGTTTTCAAGAATTTCCTTGCCCTTTGCAGAGTTAGTTGCCTTTACATGCTCTTCGATAAGTCCTTTAAGCTCCAAAATCTCGTACTTTTCCGTAACCTCGGAGAACAGTACCATCTCTTTGTTGAGCTTTGTGTACAAATCCCTGTTTTCGTCAAGAACATATGCAATACCGCCCGACATACCTGCGGCAAAGTTTTTGCCCGTTTTGCCGATTACAACGACGCGGCCGCCTGTCATATACTCACAGCCGTGATCGCCGACGCCCTCTACAACCGCTGTAGCACCCGAATTTCTTACACAGAAGCGTTCTCCTGCAACTCCGTTTATAAATGCCTTTCCGCTTGTTGCACCGTAGAGA
>CALYBM010000098.1 GCA_944412525.1 uncultured Ruminococcus sp.
ATGAGGGCGGTTGCGTCTGTCATCATTAACCGAGCAAACGCAACGGAAGGAGAATTTGCAAGAGTCAGTAACGGAGGAGATGTAAGAGCTATAATCGAACAGCCGAATCAGTTTACCTGCTTAAAAACATCAATTGGCGATTCTTACAATCCTCAAAACATTTATAATATTGTTCCTGAGGATATTCATTATGAAATTGCCGATTGGGCTCTTGCGGGTAATACAGCGAGTTCCGTCGGAAATTCATTGTTTTACTTTAATCCGTTTTCTTCCTCTTGTCCGAGTTTTTTTCCGTCAAATGTCGGTGTAATTTATAACCGTGTAGGGCAGCACTGTTTTTATGCTCCTACGCAAGCTTATTCAAAAACATAAGGGTGATTATAATGACTAATCAAAACAACTCTAACACAAATAATGAGAATAACGCATCAAACAATCAACCGCACAGCTTTATTCCTTACGAAGCTTTTAACACAACGCTGAATTCGGGATTTAATCCGAATGATTATTACGGACTTCCGCAGGAAAATTGTAATGTTCAGGGCTGCGTTCCGAATGTAGTTAATCAGGAATTGTACCCTATTCCGTCTGTAGAGGAAATTGCCGCGTTCAACACACAGCAAATAGGGGGTGGCGTAGCTGGTTCATCACCTATTACAGATGCGGCAGCTACCGCTCAATATTTGAGCGAAGGGGCACCGTCAGTTGGTATGCAGTCAACTCCGTCAACGACATTTACAAGCGGGGCTACTATTGATCAGTCGGTAACGGATGGTGCTTCGGGCGGAATTACGGATATTAAAAATCCGTACCCGGTAACGCCTGAAAGTCTGCAATATTTAAACGGTTTTCTTAGGACGCAAATCGGCAGAAGAGTATCAATAGATTTTCTTGTTGGCTCCAATACTATCGTGACAAAATCAGGATTTTTGCTCGGCGTCGCATCAAACTATATTTTGATAAATGAGCTTGATACAAACGATTTAACAACCTGCGATTTCTATAATATTAAATTTATCCGATTTTATTATTAGTTTAAATGATAAATCAGTCTGTCAAACTCATATGGCCTGGCAGGCTGATTTTGTATGTTTGAAAGAATTTAATTCAAATAATTGATAAAAATAAATTTAGTCAGAAAAAACTTTTGATAAAAAATGCCATAATCAAAATATATATTGTACATATTGACAAAAAAGCAATAAATATGTTATCATACAGGTGATTATGAGTGTAAAGCGGATGTAAAATCTATATAAAATTATGTGATATTTATTATTGACGGAGGTATATGATGAATACTGCAATTATTCTTGCGGGCGGTGTCGGCAGCAGAATGGGAGCTGACAGACCCAAGCAGTTTCTCATGGTTCAGGGCAAACCGATTATATCATATTGCTTTGATATTTTTCAAAACCATAATGAGATTGATAATATGGTGGTTGTCGTAAGCGAGCAGTGGCAGGGATTTGTAGAGGAATATGCCGCAAAATACGGCATTACAAAAATCTGCGGATATGCCCCTGCGGGAAAAACCCGTCAGCATTCAATTTATAACGGATTAAAGTGTGTTGAAGAAAATGCTGCAAATACTGATATCGTAATTGTGCACGATGCGGCCCGTCCGCTTGTATCGGATCGTATTATATCTGACTGTATAAGCGGTGCAACGGAATATGACGGGGCAATGCCTGTTATATCTGTCAAGGATACGGTTTATCAGAGCAAGGACGGATGCAGTATAGATTGCCTTTTAAAGCGTTCTGAATTGTTTGCAGGACAAGCTCCGGAGAGCTTTAAATTCAGAAAATATCTTGATATACACAATCAGGTTACCGATGAGGAAATCGGTCTTACTGCAGGAAGCAGCGAGATTGCATATCGTCACGGTATGAATATAAGAATGGTAAAAGGCAGTGAAAGAAACTTAAAAATTACCACTGTTGAGGACTTGGAAACTTTTGAGTCCATTTTGAAAGGTGTGAATTAATAAATGGATACAATGAAGGCAAGAGCGTTAAGAGAAGTCGGTAATCTCGAATATTGTGATTATCCTGTGCCGAAGCTTAATTCGGGTGAGGTTTTGTTTAAAATGAGAGCTTGCGGAATTTGCGGTTCCGACATACCGAGAATTTTTGTTAACGGAACTTATCATTTTCCGACGATTCCGGGTCATGAATTTTCGGGCGAGGTTGTGGCTGCTGCGGATGAAGAGAATAAAGATTTAGTCGGCATGAGAGCAACTGTATTTCCGCTTATTCCCTGCAAAAGCTGTGAAAGCTGTAATTCTGGAAAATTTGAGATGTGCAAAAGCTATGACTATCTCGGCTCAAGAAGCGATGGTGCTTTTGCCGAGTATGTTCGTGTTCCCGTTTGGAATCTTGTACCGATTCCGGACAACCTTTCATATGAAGAGGCCGCAATGACCGAGCCTTGTGCTGTTGCACTTCATGCGTTGAGAAACGCACAGATTGAAATCGGGGATGTTGTTGTAATCTACGGACCGGGCACAATCGGTATGCTTATTGCTCAGTGGGCAAGAGCGTGGGGCGCCAAGGTTCTTTTGGTGGGCACAGATGTTAATAACTGGGATTTTATTGAAAGTCTCGGTTTTTATGATTACTGCAATTCTTCCAAAGAAGACCCTATCGCTTGGGTTAAGAAGATGACTGACGGTATCGGTGCCGATATAGCTATTGAAGCTGTAGGCATTCCTGTTACTGCTTGCAACTGTCTTGAGTCTGCGGCATCGGGAGGAAAGGTTATTTTTGTCGGAAATCCTCACGGCGATTTCACATTTCCGCAGAACACCTACTGGCAGATATTAAGAAAACAGCTTACTATCTACGGAACATGGAATTCAAGCTACAGTGATACTCATAAAAGTGACTGGAATCTTGTTGTTGACGCTATGGCTTCAGGCAAAATCGATGCAAAAAAACTTATTACCCATGAATTTGACTTGAAGTCAATGGATCAGGGACTTGAGATTATGAAGAACAACACAGAATTTTTTGCAAAAATTATGGTTGTTAACAAGGATTAAGAGGTGCTTTTTATGAGAGGAATGCTCTCTCCGTCGCTTATGTGTGCGGATATGCTTAATCTCCGATCGGAAATAGAACGGCTTGATAATTTAGGCGTTGACTATGTTCATCTTGATTTTATGGACGGAAAGTTTGTTCCGAATATCACTCTTGATGCTTCGCTTATAAAATCTGTCAAGTCTGTCCTTAAAGATATGAAAAGGGACATTCATATTATGGCGTATGAACCTCAACAGTACTTCGACAGAATGGGTATCGGTCAGGGAGATATTGTTGCAGTTCATTATGAGGCGTGTCAGGATGTTTCAGCCGTTCTCAAAGATATAAGCTCAAGAGGGGCTAACCCCTTTTTGGCTGTAAGTCCCGATACAAAAGCCGATGTTATATGTGACTTTATTGACTGTATTGACGGAGTGCTTGTAATGACGGTTTATCCCGGATTTGCAGGTCAGCCTATTGTCGAGGGCAGTTTTGACAAAATTAAAGAAGTCAGAAAAATTATTGATGAAAGCGGAAAAAATATAATTCTTGAGGTTGACGGACATGTTAGCTGGGATTTGTGCAAAAAAATGCGCGAATGCGGTGCTGACTTGTTTGTTGCAGGATCTTCTTCCGTTTATTCAAAGGGTATGAGTATTGATGATGCTGTCAGCAAAATGATGGAATTAATTAGATAAATTCGGGGTGTTATTGATTGGAATATAAAATAGAAATTAAGGAATTGTTGATTAAGGATCGCAGCATGATCCTTACGATTATGGGCGAAGTGGCTGATAAGACGATTAATTCTCATTTTCTATCTAAACCGAAAGTAGTACTGCATTTCTTAAATGATAAAGAGGACAGACGAATTCCGTTTGTCCTTTCTAATGTAACTTATGTTGACGGAAAATGTTTTTTTTCCGGTAAGTACACTTACCGCCTTGATTTGCTTTTTTGGAAAACAAGAAATGAATATCTGCCGTTTGATATGTATTTGAACTTCGGTTTTGCTGATTTTTATCAGGAAAAAATCGGCGTCGATTTGACACCCGAGACCTTTGAAACAGATGATAAATGCTATGGATATACCTTTGAGGGTAACCACTTTAGATTTTTTCCGAATAAAAATAAAATTCGCCATACGCTTTTTGGCAGATTTTCAGTAAATTTTATTAATTTTTGGCTTAAATTTGTTCAGTACATTCTTGCGATAGCAATGCTTCCTCTTTTTGTCATAGATGGGTTGCTTAGACTTACTGATATAAAGCGTTTTCCTGCAAGATTTAATGATGAAAATGCTGTAAAACGCTACTTTGCGTTTGTTTTTTGGCGTTTTTCTCAGGTTTCATCATGCAAGGTTTCACTTTGGACATCCAAAAGATTTGTTTTCAGATTATGTTATGCGTTCTATAAACCCAGAAAAATTGAAAACAACAAAATCACCTTTATTTCACTAAGGCGTGATGACATAACAGGCAATTTCGCTTTTGTTTACGATAAGATTAAGGACGATAAAAATCTTAATATTAATTTTATTTTAAATGAACATACTATTGCGGAGATGTCTTTTAAAGAAATTAAGACTTTTACAAAGGCTTGTGCAACAAGCAAAGTTGTTATTCTTGATGAGTTTACGCCGCAGATTCACTATATTGATTTAAAACCGCAAACTAAGCTTATTCAGCTTTGGCACGCTTGCGGTGCATTTAAGACTTTTGGATTTACAAGACTTTCAAAACCGAAGGGTTCTCCGCAGCCCACAAGAAATCACAGAAGCTATGATTATGTTACGGTAAGCTCGACATACTGTAAAAAGTGCCACTCGGAAGGTTTTGGCATATCCACGGATAATGTTGTGGCTACAGGCATACCGAGAACAGATGTTTTTTTTGATGATGAATATAAAGAAAAGGCAAGAGCGAAATTTTATTCTGAATATCCGCAATTTAAAAACAAAAAGATAATTCTTTTTGCACCGACATTTAGGGGAATGGTAAAAGAAACAGCCTTTTATCCGACGGAAATGTTTGATTTAAATACTATTTGCTCAAAATTACCTGATGAATATGTATTTATTATTAAGCACCATCCTTTTGTTAAGGATAAACAGCCTATTCCTAAAAAATATTCGGACAGAATAATTGATTTATCAGAAAATTCAGAGCTTAATGATTTGCTCTTCGTGTCGGATGTCATCATCACCGATTATTCATCACTTGTATTTGAAGCTTCGTTGCTTGAAATTCCGATGATTTTTTATGTTTTTGACCTTGAAAAATACATTAATGAGCGAGATTTTTATTTTGATTTTAAGCTTTATGCTCCCGGCAAAATAGTTTATTCTGAGGAACAGCTTATTGATGCGGTTAAAAACGAAGATTATTGTACGGAAAAGATCAAGCCTTTTGCCGATATGTTCTTTGACTGCCGTGACGGAAAGTCAACCGAGCGTGTTGTAAATTTAATTTATGAAAATTTAAAATAATACTTGACAAGAGTATTAAGAAGTAATATAATGATTCAGTAAAATAAAGCAAAGCAGAAATGCTTTCACCTGTGGGGTGTCGTCTGCACGGGTCAATACTTAAACTTTTGTTTGTTGTGTATTGCAGTGCGGACGGATGTATTTCTGTCCGCATTTATTATTTTAGTGGTACTTTGGAGGTGCTCAATCATCGGCAAGAAAGATAATATTCAGATTAATGAAGAAATCCGTGACAAAGAGCTTAGAGTAATAGGCTCTGACGGTCAGCAGCTCGGTATTATGTCGGCAAGGGATGCACTTAATATTGCAGAACAGAAGAATCTTGATTTGGTAAAGATTGCCCCGCAGAGTAATCCGCCCGTTTGCAAGATTATGGATTACGGCAAATATCGTTTTGAGCAGGCTAAAAGAGAAAAAGAAGCGAGAAAAAATCAGAAAGTAGTTGATATTAAGGAAGTGCGTCTTTCACTCAATATCGATACTCACGATTTTAATACCAAGCTTAACAATGCTCTTAAATTTATAAAGCACGGCGATAAGGTTAAGGTTTCTATCCGTTTCAGAGGAAGAGAAATGGGTCATCCCGAAATCGGACTCGAAACTATGAAGCGTTTTGCCGATGCTTGCAGTGAAACAGCTGTTATTGAAAAGCCTGCAAAACTTGAAGGCCGTAATATGCTTATGTTTCTTGCACCAAAGACCAACAAGTAATTAAATAGGGAGGATATTTATTATGCCTAAAATTAAAACTCACAGCGGTGCCAAAAAGCGTTTTAAACTTTCTAAAAACGGTAAAGTTATCCGTGCTCACGCTAACAAGAGCCATATTCTGAACAAGAAGACTACAAAACGCAAGAGAGGTTTGCGTCAGACTACGGTTACTGACAAGACAAACACAGCTCAGATGAAGCGTCTTATTCCTTATAAATAATAAATAACTGACGCATTAACTACAAACTAACTATTCGGAGGTAACATATAATGGCACGTGTAAAAGGTGCGATGATGACTCGCAAAAGAAGAAAAAAGACATTAAAGCTTGCCAAGGGCTACTGGGGTTCAAAATCAAGACACTTTAAAATGGCTAAACAGGCCGTTATGAAGTCAGGCAACTATGCATATATCGGTCGTAAGCAGAGAAAGAGAGATTTCCGTCGTCTTTGGATTACTCGTATTTCCGCAGCTTGCAAGGCTAACGGCGTTAACTATTCAACATTTATGAACGGCCTTAAAAAAGCAGGCATCACACTTAACCGTAAGATGCTTTCTGAAATTGCAATTTCAGACCCTGCTGCTTTTACATCACTTGTTGAACAGGCTAAAAACGCTTAATTTAATTTATTTGTAATTGCGTTTGGGTTTTCCCAAACGCATTTGCTGTTTTAGGAGAAAGATATGGTTACTCTCACAAGCAAGGATAACAGTAATATTAAAAATGCGATAAAGTTAAAAAACAGCTCTCGCTACAGACGGCAGACAGGCTTGTTTATTGCCGAGGGCTTGCGTATTTGTTTTGATGCAATGCTCAGCAGTGCTGTAATTGAAACTATGTTTGTTACCGAAAAAGCTATTGAAAAATTTTCGGATAAGTTTGATAAGTTAAAAGATTATTCTAAAAAAACCTATGTTGTTACAGACAAAATATTTGAGCTTATAAGTGATACGGAGAATTCCCAGGGCATTCTATGCATTATAAAAGCACTTGACAAAATTAGTGAGTTTGATACAATTAAAAAGAATGGGAAGTTTCTTGCTCTTGATAATTTGCAGGATCCTAATAATTTAGGGACAATTTTGCGTTCTGCCGAAGCGTTCGGGATTGACTGTATTGTTATGTCAAATGATTGCTGCGATATATACAGCCCTAAGGTTGTGAGAGGCAGTATGGGTGCGATATTCAGAATTCCGTTTATTGTTTGCGGAAGTATTGAATCGTTTTTGTCTAAAAATCCTGATTTAAATTCATATGCCGCTGTTGTAGATGACTGTGCTTTGTCTGTTAATGAAATGAAATTTAACACTCCCTGCATTGCCGTAATAGGAAACGAGGGCAACGGCTTAAAGCAAAATACTATTGATGCTTGTGATTATAAAATTACAATTCCCATGTCAGGTAACGCCGAGTCGCTCAATGCCTCGGTTGCAGCCTCAATAATTATTTGGGAAATGATTAAATGATTTCTGTAAACTCGAAATACTGGATTTGGATAACTCAGGCATTGGGCTATAATACATTAAAGGTAAAAAAGCTTGCAAACCTGTATTCCGATATAACAAAATTTTATAACGGTGGTAAATACGAGTGGCGTTTATGCGGGATTTTATCCGAAAATAATATTGCAAAACTCTCTAAATACACGCTCGATGACGCTCAAAAAATACTTGACAGATGTATAGAGCTTAATTATTCCGTTATTGCTATTGATGACAGCTCATATCCGCTGTGTCTTTTTAATATAGATACACCGCCCGCAGTCATCTATGTGAGCGGCAAACTGCCTGATGTTGATAACAGGCTTACTATCGGTATTGTCGGAACAAGAACGGCAACAAATTACGGACTCAAAAACTCTTATAAAATTGCATATGCTCTTTCAAAATACGGAGTTACGGTTGTAAGCGGAGGTGCACTCGGAGTTGACTGTGCATCTCATCGCGGAGTTCTTGCAGCCGACGGTGTTACAATTTGTGTAAGAGGCTGCGGGATAAATTATAATTATCTTCATGAGAATGCTCAAATGAGACAGTCCATAACCAAACGGGGCGCTGTGATTTCGGAATATCCGCCCGATGAAGCTCCGAGAAATTATTATTTTCCCGCAAGAAACAGAATAATAGCCGCACTTTCAGACGGCGTGCTTGTTATTGAGGCAGGATCTAAAAGCGGTTCGTTAATTACTGCAAATCTTGCACTTGACCAGGGCAAGGAGGTTTTTGCACTTCTCGGAAATAACAGTCCGCAAAACGAAGGCTCGAATAACAGAATTAAAGAAGGATCAGCGATTCCTATTACTGATTTTATGGACATACTCAATGCCTTCGACAATCTTTATGCGACTGACGGGGAGGTTGATTTCGACAATATATCATTGAGTGATATAGAGGCAATTCCCGTCAAAGGTAAAAACGGTGCAAAACATAAACCGAGAATACCTAAAAATCAAAATAAACCCCAAGATAAAACAGAAAATATTATTGATGAACCTGATAGACAGATTCATCATAAAAAAGATTTGGATTTGAATAATACTGCTCAAAAAGTTTATGAATACATAACTTGTGAGCCTGTACATATAGATAAAATATCAAGCGATTTGGGAATTCCCGTGTTCAAGGTATTGGCTGCTTTGACAGAGCTTGAAATGAAAAATCTTGTAACAGCTTTACAGGGAAGAAGATACATTCTTAAATAATCGGAGGTCAGAAATGTCAGATTTGGTAATTGTGGAGTCACCCGCAAAAGCTAAAACAATTAAAAAATATTTGGGGAGCAACTTCGATGTAGTAGCTTCGATGGGACATGTTCGTGATTTGCCTAAAGCAAGGCTAAGCGTAGATATAAAAAATAATTTTACCCCTAAATACGAAATAATAAAAGGAAAAGAAAAGCTTGTAAAAGAGCTTAAAAGTCTTGCAAGCGAAAGTGATAATATTTATCTTGCTACCGACCCTGACCGTGAGGGAGAGGCAATTTCGTGGCATCTTGCGTATATACTTGATTTGCCTGAGAATTACTCAAAGCGTGTTGAGTTTAATGAGATAACTAGGTCGGGAGTACAAAAAGGAATGGATAATCCCCGTTCCATTAACATCGACCTTGTAAACGCTCAGCAGGCAAGAAGAATTCTTGACAGGCTTGTCGGATATAAGCTAAGCCCGTTTATTTCTCAAAAAATTCGCAGAGGTCTCTCGGCAGGTCGTGTTCAGTCTGTAGCTGTACGAATTATTGTTGACAGAGAGGAAGAAATAAGAAAGTTTAAGCCGGAGGAATACTGGACTATTGACGCAAAATTTATCCCTAAAGGAAGCAGAAAATCTTTTGCGGCAAGCCTTCATTCCGATGCAAACGGTAAAATCAAAATACAGAACCGTGAACAGGCTGACAAAATAGAAGAAGATTTAAAAGACGCCGAGTATAAGATTACAAAGGTAAGACACGGCACACGCAAAAAATCTCCTGCACCGCCGTTTATAACATCAACATTGCAGCAGGAAGCTTCGAGAAAGCTCGGATTCCAGTCAAGACGAACTATGAAGGTTGCTCAGGAGTTGTACGAGGGCGTTGAAATTCAGGGTATGGGCGCAACCGGTCTTATAACATATATGAGAACAGACTCGCTTAGAATTTCAAATGTGGCTTTGGAAGAGGTAACAAAATATATTGCTTCTGAGTACGGCAACGAATATCTGCCGAGCAAGCCGAGAATATTCAAGTCGAGAAACAACGCTCAAGACGGCCATGAAGCTATAAGACCATCAATGCCGGAACTTGCTCCCGATAAAATCAAAGACAGCCTGACATCAGACCAATATAAGCTTTATAAGCTTATTTGGAACAGATTTACAGCTTCACAAATGGCTGATTGTATTCAAAAAACAACACAGGCCGACATCGAGGCTAATGGATATATCTTTAAGGCATCGGGATACTATGTCGATTTCCCCGGCTTTACCGTGCTTTATGTAGAGGGTAAGGATGAGGAGGAGGAAAAAGCGTCTCAGCTTCCGCCTCTTGAAAAGGATATGCCTGTAAGATGCAAGGAGCTCAAAAAGAATCAGCATTTTACACAGCCGCCTGCCCGTTACACCGAGGCGTCTCTCATAAAAGCCCTTGAGGAATACGGTATAGGCAGACCGTCAACTTATGCCGCAACTATTACTACGATAACAAGCCGTGAATATGTAAAGCGTGACGGTAAATCTCTTGTACCTACAGAGCTTGGTGAAGCGACAACTAAGCTTATGAAGGAAAGATTCCCTAAAATTGTAAATGTTAAGTTTACTGCGGGAATGGAAGAAGATTTGGATAAGGTTGAAAAAGGCGAAGAAGAATGGGTTGAGCTTCTTAAAAACTTCTACGGAGATTTTGAAGCAACACTTAAAACCGCTAAAACGGAGATGGAAGGTCAAAAAATTCGTCTCAAAGAAGACGAAACCGATATAATCTGCGAAAAATGCGGAAGAAAAATGGTTGTCAAGGTTGGAAGATTCGGCAAATTTATAGCTTGCCCCGGATATCCCGAATGTAAAAACACAAAAAAATATGTTGAAAAAGCCGGTGTAACCTGCCCCAAGTGCGGCGGTGATGTTATCGTAAAGCATACCAAGACAAAGCGTGAATTTTACGGATGTTCAAATTATCCCAACTGTGATTTTGTAAGCTGGAATGAGCCCGTAAATGAAAGATGCCCGCAGTGCGGAGAAATTCTCTATAAGAAAAAAGGTAAAAAGCCTGTATTGTTCTGTGCTAAGGAAGGCTGCGGATTTACAAAAACTTTAACAACGGAAGATAAGTAATGTATATTAATGTAATAGGAGCCGGTCTTGCAGGTTGTGAGGCGGCCATGCAAATAGCCAAACGGGGAGTTAAGGTTCGCCTGTATGAGATGAAGCCCTTAAAAAAATCACCTGCCCATCATAGTGATTATTTCGGAGAGCTTGTTTGTTCTAATTCTCTTAAAACCTTGAGATTAGAAAGCGCGGCAGGTCTTCTAAAGGAAGAGATGCGTAGGCTCGATTCCTTTTTAATGAAATGTGCAGATAAGTGCCGAGTCCCCGCAGGCGGAGCACTTGCCGTTGACAGAGATATTTTTGCAAGGCTTGTGACAGAAGGGATAAAATCAAATCCTAATATTGAGATTATTGCAAAAGAGGTATGTGAAATACCTGATGATGCAATTACTGTCATCGCTTCGGGTCCTCTTACCTCTGAGCCGCTGTCTGCCGCCGTTAGAAATATCGTAGGAGATTGTTTGTCTTTCTTTGATGCGGCAGCACCGATAGTTACTGCCGAAAGTATTGACATGGAATATGCTTTTTGTGCATCTCGGTATGAGCGTGGCGGCGATGACGACTATATCAACTGCCCGATGAACAAGGAAGAGTACGAAATATTTTATCAGGCTCTTGTTAGTGCGGAGAGAGCACCTTTGCATGATTTTGATGTTAATAATCCTAAGGTGTATGAGGGTTGTATGCCTGTTGAGGTAATGGCACGGAGAGGAGAGGGAACGCTTCGTTTCGGTCCTATGAAGCCTGTCGGTCTTGTAAACCCCAAAACAGGTCACAGACCGTGGGCTGTCTTGCAGCTTCGCAAGGAAAATTCGACGGGGACTATGTATAATCTTGTCGGATTTCAGACAAATCTGAAATTTCCCGAGCAGAAGAGAGTTTTTTCTTTGATTCCTGCTCTTCACAACGCTGATTTTGTCCGTTACGGAGTGATGCACAGAAACACTTTTATTTGTTCCCCTAAAGTGCTTAATGCTGATTATTCTGTAAAAGAAAATAAAAAACTTTTTTTTGCAGGACAAATTACAGGTGTTGAGGGGTATATGGAATCTGCTTGTTCAGGTATAGTGGCTGGAATAAATGCTTACAGATCCCTTATGAATATGCAGACGCTTGTGTTCCCGAATGATACAATGATCGGTGCTTTAAGCGGATACATATCTGACCCGACTGTCTCAAAATTTCAGCCTATGGGTGCAAATTTCGGTGTCTTGCCTGAGCTTGAGAACAAACCGCGAGATAAAAAAGAAAGAGCGGCAAGGTATTCAAGCCGTGCTTTGCTTTCTATTGATAAATATATAAAAGATAATTTACAGGTTTAAGAGGTTTAAGATGAAGATTATTGTGGATGCTTTCGGAGGAGATAACGCCCCTCTTGAAATAATTAAGGGATGTGCCCAAGCCGTCAGTGATTTCGGTGTTGATATTATTTTGACGGGAAAAGAAGAGGTAATCAAATCTGTTGCCGAAGAAAACAGCATATCTTTAGACAAAATCGAAATTGTCAACTGTACCGAGCAGATAATGATGGATGACAGTGCCGATGCTGTTTTGAAAACAAAAAAAGACAGCTCCATGGCTGTGGGTCTGAAGCTCTTAAACGAGGGAGCAGGACAGGCTTTTATAAGTGCGGGCAACAGCGGGGCATTGTGTATGGGGGCTACTCTTGCAATAAAGCGAATTAAAGGTATTAAACGCCCGGCGTTTGCTCCGGTAATTCCGTCGGAAAACGGATTTTTTATGTTAATGGACGGAGGCGCAAATATTGATTGCAGACCCGAAATGCTCTATCAGTTTGCACTGATGGGCTCTGTATATATGGAAAAAGTTATGTGCATAAGCAATCCGCGGATCGGACTTGCGAATGTAGGCACAGAAGACCACAAGGGAACGGAACTCTACAGAAATGCACATGAGCTGTTAAAAAACAGCGGACTTAATTTTGTTGGAAATGTTGAGGGAAGAGATATTCCCAAGGGAGTTTGCGATGTTGTGGTATGCGACGGATTTACAGGAAATTTAATTTTAAAAACCTACGAAGGTGTTGCACTTACGCTTATGAAACAAATTAAACATATGTTTACAAACGGCTTAAAAGGAAAGCTTGCGGCCGCGCTTGTAATGAAAGATATTAAATTTATGAAAAATCGCTTTAATTACAATGCTTACGGCGGTGCACCGATACTCGGTACTTCAAAGCCTGTTTTTAAGGCTCACGGAGATTCTAAGGCCGTTACATTAAAAAACGCAATAAAGCTGTCTATGGATTATGTTAATGCAAGAGCTATCGAAGAGATTTCATCAGCAATTTGATTTTCAGGAGTATATATATGAATGATTTACAGGATAGAATAGGATATCATTTTAAAAATATTGCATTGCTTAATGAGGCGCTTACTCATTCATCTTATGCAAACGAGCACAAAGCAAAGCATATAAAATACAACGAAAGACTTGAGTTTCTCGGTGACGCTGTGTTGTCTATTGTTGTGTCTGATTATATTTTTAAAAATTGTCCGCAGCTTCCCGAGGGCGAACTTACAAAACTCCGTGCGTCGTTAGTTTGCGAAAAATCTCTTTACGAGTTTGCAAAAAAAATAAATCTCGGCAGTTATATACTTTTGAGCAAGGGTGAAAGAAACAACGGCGGTGCCGACCGTGCGTCAATACTTGCCGACGCATTTGAGGCGTTAATAGCCGCTATTTATATTGACGGCGGATTTTCCGCGGCTTCTAAACATATTCTTAATTTTGTGATACCCGAAATAAAGAATTCAAAAAACAGAAAAAGCAATGATTATAAAACTACTTTGCAGGAAATTATTCAAAAAAACCCGGGTGAAATGCTTGAATATGTGCTCGTCAGCGAAAGCGGACCCGACCACAATAAGCATTTTGTATCAGAAGTTCACTTAAACAGTAATGTTATCGGTAAGGGCGGCGGCAAGAGCAAAAAAGAAGCCGAACAGCAGGCTGCCCGTCAGGCATTGGAGTTGATGGGGTATTAAACACGGCAACATTTCAATTTTTATTCCTCATAACGGCTGCCCTCATCAGTGCAGCTTTTGCAATCAAAAAAACATAACAGGTCAATCATATCAGCCTAACGGTGACGATGTAAGACAAATTCTCCTTAAAGCCGCAGATGATTTGGGGGATAACGCAAATAATAAAGAAATTGCCTTTTTCGGCGGCAGCTTTACGGCCATTGACAGGGATTATATGATCTCCTTGCTTGAATCCGCAAAGCCTTTCACAAAAATATTTTCAGGTGTACGAATATCCACTCGTCCCGACTGTATTGACAGGGAAGTTTTGGATATACTCAAAAGCTATAATGTCACATCAATCGAGCTTGGTGCTCAGTCAATGGTCGACAAGGTGCTAATTGCAAATGAGAGAGGTCATTTTAGTGATGATGTTATAAATTCATCACGCCTAATCAAAGAATACGGATTTTCGCTCGGACTTCAGATGATGACGGGGCTTTACAAGTCTATATACGACTGCGATATTTATACTGCTAAACAGTTTATAAGTCTAAAGCCCGATACCGTCCGAATTTATCCTACTGTTATTATGAAAGATACAGAGCTTGCAAAGCTTTATCATTCGGGAGAATTTGTGCCGTACAGCCTTGAGGATTCAATAGATTTATGTTCTGAGCTTATATTGATGTTTGAAAATGCAGATATAAAAATTATAAGGCTCGGACTTCACTATTCCGACAGTCTTGTAAAAAACAGTGTTTGCGATAATTACCATCCCGCGTTTAAGGAACTTTGCGAAAGCAAGATTTTTTGCAACGAATTTATTGAAAAAGCAAAATATGTCGATAAATCCGAGCAGTTTTCGGTATACATAAATCAAAAGTCTCTGTCTAAATTTTACGGACAGAAAAAAAGTAATTACAATATGTTTTTAACAATGGGTTATCAATTTGAAACTTGCTTTGATAACACACTCGGTAAATACGATTTATACATAAAATAGGGGTATTTTAATGCGTTTAAAGTCATTGGAAGTACAGGGATTTAAAACTTTTCCCGATAAAACTAAATTGTCTTTTGAAAAAGGCATTACTTCTGTAGTAGGTCCCAACGGTTCGGGAAAAAGCAACATAAGCGACGCTATACGCTGGGTATTGGGCGAGCAGTCACCCAAAAGTCTGCGTTGCTCAAAAATGGAAGATGTTGTTTTTAACGGTACAGATAAGCGTAAAAAGCAGGGCTATGCCGAGGTTACCCTTAATATTGACAATTCGGACAGATTTCTTGACTTTGACGGCGACGAGATTGCTGTAACAAGACGTTATTACAGAAGCGGAGAAAGCGAATATCTTATAAACAAGGCTTCCGTAAGATTAAAAGATATAAACGAGCTATTTATGGATACGGGTCTTGGCAGAGACGGGTATTCTATGATAGGTCAGGGTAAAATTGACAGCATTGTTTCTTCAAAGAGCGAAGAAAGAAGAGAAATTTTTGAAGAGGCGGCAGGTATTTCAAGATACAGATACAGAAAAATTGAATCCGAGCGAAAACTGAAAAATACAGAGGATAATCTTTTAAGACTGCGTGACATTGTTACGGAGCTTGAGGAGCGTGTGGAACCTCTGCGTAAGCAATCGGAAAAAGCACAGGAATTTTTAAAGCTTTCGGAGGAAAAAAGAGGTCTTGAAATTGCACTGTGGCTTCTCACATTGGATAAGTCACATGACAGCCTTAAACAGCAGGACGAAAAAATATCCATAGCAAGAGCACAGTA
>CALYBM010000099.1 GCA_944412525.1 uncultured Ruminococcus sp.
GTTCCCGCTCCCGAATCAAGCAAAACATAGTCGGCAGAGCTTTTTTGAGCGTCTGTTATATCCTGTTTTGTTTTAACACGAAACGCTTTTATAATCGGCTTGTCGGAAAGTTTTTTCAAATCTTCGATATATTCTTCGCTTTCCGAGCCGTGAAGCTGAGCCATATCAATTATTCCGAGGTTTAAAAGCTCTGCAACGGTTTCGGGCTTTTCGTCTACAAATACACCCACCGCCTTAATATCGGGGTTAAGCAGACTTTTAAGCTCAAACGCCTTTTCCTTTGTAACAAACCGACTGCTTTTTTGCCAGAACACAAAACCGATAAAATCAGGCTTTAGCTTGTTGACGGCATCAATATCGCAGTTTCTTGAAATACCGCAAAGCTTGATTTTTGTCATAACACACCTCTGAGCTGTGCAAGCTTTGCTTTCTTGTCGGGCGCTTTCATCAAAGCTTCGCCTATCAAAACGGCATCGGCGCCGATTTTGCGGAGCTTTTCAACATCTTCGGCGCTGCTTACTCCGCTTTCGGACACAAAAAGCACATCTTTCGGAATAAGGCTGCGAAGTCTGCCGCTGTTATCGGTATCTACGGAAAAATCCTTTAGGTTGCGGTTGTTGACGCCGATTATTCGCGCGCCGACTTTTAATGCGGTGCTTATCTCATATTCGTCGTGGGCTTCTACCAGAGCCGACATACCGAGCGCATCGCATATTTTAATATACTCTCTTAGCTGAGGCTCGCTGAGTATTGAACAAATAAGGAGAATTGCCGACGCACCGAGTATTTTTGCCTCATAAATCATATATTCATCCACCGTAAAATCCTTGCGCAGGCAGGGAATTGAAACCTCGTTTGCGATTTCTTTTAGGTATTCGTCGCTTCCTAAAAACCACTTAGGCTCGGTAAGAACCGATATGCAGTCGGCTCCCGCAGACTGATACTCCCTTGCAATTTGCAGATAATTAAAGTCGTGACAAATCAGTCCTTTTGACGGAGAAGCCTTTTTGCACTCGCATATGAAGGAAATCTCCTCTCCCTTTAGGGCGTTTTCAAAATCAAAATTCCCTTTGGGCAGGGACAGCGCCTGCTCTCTTAACTTTTCAAGAGATATTTTCTGTTTTGCACGCAAAACACGCTCGGACGCATACTGTGAAAGCTTGTCAAGAATAGTCATTTTGCGCCTCCTAACGGTTGCTTACTTCTATAAGCTTATCAAGTGTTTCAAGCGCCTTGCCTGAATCTATGAGATTTGCGGCAAGGGCTATACCGTCTTTCATGCTTTCAGCCTTTCCGCTGATATAAAGCGCCGCACCCGCATTCATTAACACAGCATTTCTTTTGTGTCCTTTTTCACCGTTTAAAACGGAAATGGTAATTTTGGCGTTTTCATCGGGAGTACCTCCCCTGAGGTCATCCTTTGTGCAGCGTTCAAAGCCGAAATCTTCGGGCAATATTACAAATGACCTAAACCAGCCGTCACGTATTTCACAAACCTTTGTCGGGGCGCTCATCGAAATTTCATCAAGCTTATCCTGACCGTACACGACCATACCACGCTTAACGCCGAGACTTATTAGTACCTGAGCCAAAGGCTCGACAAGATAATCGTCGTACACGCCCAAAAGCTGCATCGACGGTTTCCCTGGATTAGTCAGCGGTCCGAGAATATTGAACACGGTACGAAATCCGAGTTCTTTGCGGATCGCACCCACATATTTCATTGATGTGTGATATTTCTGCGCAAAGAAAAAGCACATTCCCACCTCATTTAAAAGCTCTCTGCATTTTTCGGGACTTTGCTCGATATTTACACCGAGAGCTTCAAGGCAATCGGCGGTGCCGCATTTTGATGAAGCGGCACGGTTGCCGTGCTTTGCAACCTTTACGCCTCCCGCTGCCGCAACGAGTGCCGCTGTTGTTGAAATATTAAAGCTGTCTGAATTGTCGCCGCCTGTTCCGACAATTTCAAATAAGTCCATATCGTTATCAAACTTGACGGCGTGTGCCCGCATAGCCGCTGCGCAGCCCGCGATTTCATCGGTCGTTTCGGCTCTGGCGCTTTTTGTTGAGAGTGCCGCAAGAAAAGCGGCGTTCTGAGTCTGAGTTGTCTGACCGCTCATAATTTCATTCATGACTGTGTATGCTTCGTCATAGGATAAATCTTCTTTGTTTACTATTTTTACGATTGCTTCTTTAATCACGGTTCATATCTCCTTTATAAAATTTTCAAGCATCTTTTTTCCGTTTGGAGTCATAATTGACTCCGGATGAAACTGCACACCGTAAATCGGATATTCTCTGTGCTGAACTGCCATTATTTCGCCGTCCTCGGTTTTTGCGGTTATCTTTAAGCAGTCGGGAATCGTTTTGGGATCTGCCGCAAGCGAGTGGTATCTGGCAACGGGTGCAAATTCGGGACAATCTTTGAAAAGTGTGCAGGCTGTGTCGAATTTTACAACCGACTGCTTTCCGTGCATAAGCTCCTTTGCATAGGTAACGGTAGCTCCGAACGCCTCGCAAATTGCCTGATGACCGAGGCACACTCCCAAAACGGGGATTGTCTTTCCCAGTTTTTCGGCAACAGGCACGGTAACGCCTGCGTCTTTCGGTCTGCCGGGACCCGGTGACAAGATTATCTTGCTCGGGCTTAGCTCTCCTATTTCTTCGACAGTCATTTCATCATTGCGGATAACCTTTATGTTTTGCTCTATCTCTCCGATAAGCTGATAGAGATTATACGAAAAGCTGTCATAGTTATCAATTAAAAGAATCATAGCTGTGCCTCCTCTGCCGTTTTTAACGCGCTTACAACAGCCCTAGCTTTGTTGATACACTCCTGAAATTCCTTTTTCGGGTCGGAATCGGCTACAATACCCGCTCCGCTTCGCACAAATACTTTTCCGTTTTTCTTGTATGCAATGCGTATGGCTATGCAGGTATCCATATTGCCTGTAAAATCAATATAACCGATAGCACCGCCGTAAATTCCCCGTTTGTTGTTTTCAAGCTCTCCTATGAGCTGACAGGCTCTGATTTTCGGTGCACCCGAAAGTGTACCCGCGGGCAAAACAGCTTCGACGGCGTCTAACGCGTCCTTATCTTCTCTGATAATTCCGCGCACGGTTGAGCCTATGTGCATTACATGCGAATATTTTTCAATCGAATGAAGCTTTTCGACCTTGACCGTGCCGAATTTACTTATTTTGCCCAAATCGTTTCTTCCCAAATCGACGAGCATATTATGCTCGGCAAGCTCCTTTTGGTCTGAAAGCAGTCCCTCTTCAAGCTCCTTGTCCTCTTCTTCCGTTCTGCCCCTCGGTCTTGTTCCCGCAAGAGGAAATGTATGAAGCACGCCGTTTTCAAGCTTTACAAGCGTTTCGGGAGAGGCTCCTGCAACCTCGACATCGGTGCCCGAAAAATAAAACATATACGGCGACGGATTTATGGTGCGAAGCACACGGTATGTGTTTAAAAGACTTCCTTTAAAGGGAGCTGACAGGCGGTTTGAGAGAACTATCTGAAAAATATCTCCCTCTCGTATATGGTGCTTTGCCTTTTCCACCATAGAGCAATACTGTTCTTTATTAAAAAGCGGTGTAACTTCTCCGAGAAGTTTTCCGTCATCGTCACTCTTCTTTTCGCCGTTTTTAAGCAGGCTGACAATTTGTTTTATCTTTACTACAGCCTTATTGTATTCGGTTTCAGGTTCGTCAAGCCTGATATTTACCATCATAATAATCTTTTGTCTGAGATGGTCAAACGCTATGACCTCATTAAAAAGCATAAGGTCAACATCCTTAAAGTCTTCCGTATCTTTTACACTGCATTTAACGGACGGCTCGCTGTAGTTGATATAATCATAAGAAAAGTATCCCACAAGTCCGCCTGTAAACGATGGCAGATAATCGAAACGGGGGCTTTTGTACTCTGAAAGAATTTGTCGGAGATAATCTGACGGATTGTCTGTTTTAAATCTGATATCCCCCGCCTTCATCTCACCGTCTGCACAGGTGACCTCAAGCTTCGGGTCAAATCCCAGAAATGTATATCGTCCCCATTTCTCATCGGCACAGGCGGATTCAAGCATAAAGCAATGGGTGGATATGTTTTTTAATATTTTCATTGCTTCTATAGGGGTTATGAAGTCGGATAATATCTCACAGCTTACGGGCAGCACACTGTACCTTTGTGTTGCCGCAATTTCTTTGACTTCATCTAAAGCGGGTAAAATTTTCATAAATGTACCTCCGAAATAAAAAGTCGAGTGTCTCGACACCGGGTTCGAGCAGACAGGTTGATATTGTCAAATCTTTCCTGCCCGACCGTTTTAGAGCAATCTCCTATAAAGTGAAAAAGTCGAGTGCCTCGACACGGGGTTCGAGCAGATAGGTTGATATTATCAAACCTTCTTTGCCCGACCGTTTTAGAGCAATCTCCTATAAAGTGAAAAATACTCCTTTGACCTTCTGCCAAAAGAGTATAAAAACAAAAACGCCCTTGACAGAAATATCATTCTGTCAAGGACGAATAAAAACTATCCGCGGTGCCACCTTGAATTCACGGAACGACCCGTGCACTTAGCAGGATACCAACATATCCCCGGCAGTTTACGCCTGCCTACGGCGTCGCAGAATACTCTGTGGATACCACATTTGACTGCGCCCTCAGCGGTCCATTTGACAACTTGTTTCTCACCTGACTCTCAGCAACACAGGCTCTCTGTAAAGGCATTATTGCCGTTATCTCCGCTTCAACGGTTTAATTTATTAATTTTTTGTAATTGTAGCATTTATTATATCATATGTCAATAGGTAAAATTAAGTTATTTATAAATTTTTATGTTTCAACATTATAAACGAAGAAAAAATCAAAGCGATTTTTATAACATAATTATGAATTGTTAACCAATTTTCTGAACTCTCCCGGTGTCACTTTATACATATCGCGGAACTTTCTGATAAAGTAGCTGTTTGATGAAAAACCTACTCGGTATGCGACATCCTCAACCGTTAAATCATCGTTTTTCAAAAGCTCCTTTGATTTCTCCAAACGGTACTCGGTTAAAAACTCAACTATCGTTCTGCCCGTGTACTTTTTAAATACACGCATAAAATAGTACTCGTTATAATGCACATACTCTGAGAGAGAACCCGTTGTTATTTCATCGGTAAAATGATTTTGAATATATATTATTGCTTCCTTTACAGCCTCGGTGAGCTTACTGCTCTCAAGGCTTATTTTGTTGTAGTGGTTTCCGCTCATTATATTATAGAAAAAGTTAAATACAAGATGCTTTGCCTCAAGCTGGTAAAATTTCTTTTTATCTTCACAGCACCGCGCGAGCGAATAAAAAATTGATTTGATATTATCATAGTTTTCATCGTTCGGCGTTATTTTATCCGAAATTTTCATTTGATGAGATAAAAGCGGCTGAAAAATCTTGTTTTGACAAAAATCATCGCTGCTGCCGCTCAAAATACGAATATCAAAAACCATCGACTTAAATCTCAGAGGAGTTTCGCCGCTTTTTATATAATGCACGGTTTCGGGGGCGATAAAAATAAAATCTCCCGTGCTTCCGTCCACATTGCTTTCATTAAGCCGCAAAAAAATTTCGCCCTCTATCACATAGATAACTTCCATTTCCTTGTGCCAGTGCATATATAAATCTTTATACACATTATTATTGCAGTCATAAAACTCCATGGGAAGTTCAAATGTTCCGTGAGATTTCAGCTCTCGCTGCCTGCTGTCAACATCCAATTCGTTTTCACCGCCTTTGCTGAAAAACAAAATCTATTTAACAGTAAAATATCATATTTTATTTTAAAAGTCAATTTAATGCGGCGGCGTTTCAGGTTTTGGCAAATTTGCCAATTTATCCGCGCACAAAATCAGAATATCTTTGCAAAATAAGAGGATAATTATATCAACTGTCAGTATATTTCTAACTATTTTTTTCAACTTATGATATAATTATTATGAAAATACAACAAAACCGAAAGGAGCTGTAAAAATTTCTGAAAGATAAGCTGTAACAATATAAAAATATTTATTAAAGGAGTGTAAATTATGAAAAAAAAGAAGATGAAATTTTTAAGTTTGTTTTTGTCAATAGCAATTCTGATGTCAAGCTTTTCAGCTTCATTATTCAGTGTTTCTGCAGCTGACATTCTGTACGGCGACGCAGATAAAAACGGAAGCGTTGATGTCGGTGACGCAACAACGGTTCAAAAGTACATCGTTTCACTCATAGGCGAAGAAGATATTGACTTAACAGCAGCAGAGGTTACAGGTGACGATGATGTAAATGTTAAAGACGCTACCTGTATTCAAAAATACGCTGCCGAACAAATTGACAAATTCCCTGTTGAAGAAACGCCTTCTACAGTTACACTTGTATTTAATGTAACTATACCCGAGGCGTTGGACGAGGGTGCAAATGTAAGTATAGGTTCTAACCTTAACGGCTGGGATCCGTCAAATACAGATTGGTTTATGACAAAGATAGACGACTTCAACTATACGCTTACGGCTGAAGCTCCTGCCGAGTACATAGGTGAAGAGGTACAGTATAAGTACACAGTACAGCTCCCCGATCAGGAAAATATTTGGGCTCAGGTTGAGGGAGGCCCGACAGGCGGAGAAATAGGAAACCGTACCTTTATCATTTCGGCAGACGGAAACACGGTAAACGACACTGTTTCGATGTTTAAAAATCAAACGGGTATGAGTACAGTAACAGGCGGAACGCTTGAGACATTCACGCTTGATATGCCGCAGTACGATGACGGAAGAACAAGAAATATCCGTGTTTGGCTTCCCGAAGGATATGACCCCGAAGACACAGAGAAAAAGTATCCTGTATTCTATATGCACGACGGACAAAATCTGTTTGACTCATACACTTCATTCGCAGGCGAATGGCAGGTTGACGAAGCAGTAACCGATATGATGGCACAGGGTTACGAGGGTTCAATCATAGTCGGCATTGATAACTCAGGCGACAGAATCAACGAATACACGCCTACATGGGACGGAGTTGACTCTTCCACTGCCGACAATCCGACGGGCGACAAGTACGCAGCTTTCATTGTAGACACCTTAAAGCCCTACATTGACAGCCACTACAATGTACGCACAGACAAAGACAGCACAGGCATAGGCGGCAGCTCAATGGGCGGACTTATCTCCTACTACATCGGAGTAGAGTATCCAGATGTATTCGGACAGGTTCTCGTATTCTCACCGTCGTTCTGGCTGTTCCCCGACGAGGTACTTGACTCCGTTATAACATCAAGCAATTTGGCAGAATCCGAAAATCAGCCCAAGTTCTTTATCTACGCAGGCGGCTCAGGCGGTGAGTCAAGCATTACCCGCTACGTTGAATACATGAAGAACGGAATGGTTGCGGCAGGTTACCCCGAAGAAAAGATAGAAACTCTTGTTGACGAAAGTCAGACACACAGCGAAAGCGCATGGGCAAAATATTTCCCGCAGGCTTATCAGTGGCTTGTAGGATTTGAAGCAGCTCCTCCTGTTGAAAAAGACTTTTACCGCATTTATATCGACACAACATATTCAGGCTGGGAAACTCCGTACATAGCAATGTGGATAGGCGGCACAAATATTGTTCCGATGACTCCCGTTGAGGGAAAAGCTAATCTCTTCTACTATGATTTGCCTAAGGAGCAGACAGAATTCCTCTTCCGTGCAAACGATGATTTGTCACAATGGGGCGAGGCGGCTTCCGTAAATGTTACTTTCAGACCCGCAAACGAAAATATGGTTTACACATTTGATTCACAGGTTGCTGACGGCAAATATTCAGGTTCCTGGCAGGCACTTCCCGAAGAACCCGAAAAGGAAAGCTACAAGGTATACTTTGATGTTTCAATGGCAAACTGGGACACGGCTTATATCTGCATGTGGATAGGCGGAGAAAACTTTGTTGAGATGACTCCCGTAGAAGGTAAACCGGGCGCATATTCCTTTGATTTGCCCAAAGATCAGACAGCCTTCCTTTTGAGAGCAGACCTTGAATTTTCAAACTGGGGCGAATATGCATCTGCCGACATATCCTTCTCACCTGAAAACGAAAATATGGTATATGTTTTCACAGAACAGCGTGCTGACGGAAAGTATGCAGGCAGCTGGCAGGCTTATGAGGGCTGAAACTAAATTATTACTGCATTTCATAGATATAATGTTTCCCTCCGATGATATTCATTAAAACACCACTTTCAAACAAAGCACCCCTGCAAAAGCAGGGGTGTTTTGCTTTGCGCGTTGTATTTTGATGTGATTAAGTCACGGAAGAATATAAAACCGTGATATATAATATCTTTGAATTAAGGGAGGAGATTGTATGATCAGAAAAAAAGCAAAAGTAGGTACCGACGAGTGCGTAGCCTGCGGCTGCTGCGTAAAGGTTTGTCCGAGAAACGCAATCAGCATTTTCAGAGGGCTTTACGCTTCGGTTGACAAAAATTTATGCGTGGGATGCGGAAAATGAGCAAAAGAATGTCCCGCAAGTGTTATAATAATGGAGGAAGCTGTATAATGAAAACAAAAAAACATTGGTACGATTACCTCTGGATATTATCGCTGACCTATTTGATTTTAGGATTTTTTAATATTTTATTTGCATGGCTTGGGCTTTTGTGCTTTTTTATACCTCTTATAATCTCGTTTGCAAACGGCAGCAAAGCCTACTGCAACAAGTATTGCGGAAGAGGACAGCTCTTTTCGATTATAGGCGGTAATCTCGGCTTATCACGAAAAAAAAGCGTACCTAAATGGATGAAATCAAAATACTTCAGGTACGGCTTTTTGATATTCTTTTTTGCGATGTTTTTTGTAATGCTTTGGAACACATATCTTGTGTTTGCGCAGGCAAAGGATTTAAGCACGGCGGTTACGCTTTTGTGGACATTTAAACTGCCCTGGCAGTGGGCATATCACGGAACGCTGTTTTCACCGTGGGTCGCACAGTTCGCGTTCGGATTTTACAGCGTAATGCTGACGTCAACGGTTTTGGGGCTTGTTACAATGATTTTGTTTAAACCCCGTTCATGGTGCGTTTACTGTCCTATGGGAACAATGACGCAGCTTATCTGCAAAGCAAAAAATGTGACTAAATCACAGAAATAAATGAAAATTCAGGTTATAATAAAGATACAATAACAGAAAGGAAGTATGAATTATGTCAGTACTTAAAGTTAATAAAAACAATTTTGATGAAATCAAAAACAGCGGAAAAACCGTTTTGCTCGACTTTTACGCAGACTGGTGCGGACCGTGCCGTATGGTTTCACCGCTCGTTGATGAAATCGCAGAGGAAAACCCGCAGTATATTGTCGGCAAAATCAATGTTGACAGCGAGCCTGAGCTTGCGCAGGAATTCGGCGTTGTAAGTATTCCTACTTTAGTGGTTATTAAAAACGGCAGAATCGCAGAACAGGCAGCGGGCGCAAGACCAAAGCAGCAGATTCTTGCAATGTTAGAGGGCTAATTTTTGCAGCCGCTTTTTATCAAGGATTTTAATTCCCTTGCGTGACGACTCAACTATTCCCTCGTTTGCAAAATACTTGAGCATACGGGACACAACCTCACGGGCAGAGCCGATGTATTTGGCTATCTGCTCGTGAGTGAGCGTTATGCTGTCAGAGCCTGTTCTTGCGGTTTCGTCAAGCAAAAATATTGCGAGACGCTTATCAAGACTCATAAATAAAATTTGCTGCATTACCCACATAACATCCGAAAATCGGCTCACGGCGGTTTCAAGAGCAAATATTTTGACACTTGGGTTGCGCTGTGATACGGCTGCAAATGCAGGGCCGCTTATGACATAACATTCGCTGTTCTCTTCACAGTCAAGCATAACGTCAAAGGTTATGCTTTGAAGCACGCATGAAGCCGACAGCATACACATATCGCCCTTGTGAAGTCTGTAAAGAGTTATTTCCTTGCCCTCATCGGACAGCATATAAAGCCGCAGGCTTCCGCTTTGAACAAATATCACACCCGAACAATCGTTGCCGCTGTGAATATTGGTTCCCTTTTTATATGTTACCGCAAAGGAATTTACGCATAGATAATCCTTGTCGTCTTCCGATATATCGTCCCAAAACGGGAGGATTTCTTTATATATCGGTTCAAAAATATTTTTTTCCATTCTAAAAATCCTTTCAAATGAGGTTGATAATTATGAAAACAGTTATTATAGGCGGTGTAGCGGGCGGCGCGTCTGCCGCTGCAAGACTCCGCAGACTTGATGAAAAAGCAGAAATAATCGTACTTGAAAGAGGACAGTATGTGTCGTTTGCAAACTGCGGTCTTCCCTACTATATCGGAGGAGTTATCACCGACAGGGACAACCTGACTTTACAAACCCCTCAAAGCTTTAAGGCGAGGTTCAACATAGATGTGCGAGTGCTAAACGAAGCTATTAAAATTGACCCCGAAACAAAATCCGTTACCGTAAAAAACACGGAAACCGGTGAAACATATACAGAAAGCTATGACGCGCTTATTCTCTCCCCCGGTGCGGAACCCGTAAAGCCGAATATCAAGGGTATTGACAACGGCAATGTGTTTACGCTCCGCAACATTCCCGACACAATGCGCATTAAAAACTATATCTCAAAAGACAAGCCAAAATCCGCTGTGGTAGTCGGCGGCGGATATATCGGCGTTGAGATGGCGGAAAATTTGAAGGAAGCAGGGCTTGATGTAACAATAGTTGAGCTTTCAGACCACCTGATTGCTCCGCTTGACTTTGATATGGCGGCAGATGTGCACAGATATATAAAAGCTAAAGGCATTAAACTCTGCCTTAAAAACGGTGTACAGGAAATAACCGACGACGGCGTTATTCTGCAAAACGGCGAAATCAAAACCGATATGGTTATTATGTCTGTCGGAGTACGCCCCGAAACAACGCTTGCAAAAGAATGCGGTATCAAAACAAACGCAAGAGGAAGCATTGTTGTTGACAGCAAAATGAAAACAAACATTGACGGCATTTACGCCGTGGGAGACGCAGTTGAGGTACAGGATTTTATTACAAAATCTCCTGCATTTATTCCGCTTGCAGGGCCTGCAAACAAGCAGGGACGAATCGCCGCAGACAATATTGCGGGATTTGAGAGCGAGTACACGGGAACGCAGGGCTCAGCGGTTTTGAAGCTGTTCGATATGACCGTTGCGACAACCGGACTAAACGAAAAAAGCGCGCAAAACGCAGGAATTGACTATGACAAAACCTACATTTACTCCGCCCCGCACGCAACCTATTACCCCGGCGGAACTAATATGTCGGTAAAAGCTCTGTGGGACAAGACTACGCTTAAACTTATCGGGGCACAAATTGTCGGATTCGACGGAGTTGACAAGCGTATGGATGTGCTTGCAACGGCAATCCGTTTCGGAGCGAAGATAACCGACCTTACAAACCTTGAGCTGTGTTACGCTCCGCCGTTCGGCAGTGCCAAAGACCCCGTTAATATGCTGGGCTTCACGGCAGAAAACATTATTACAGGCAAGCTAAAACAGTTTTTCTGGGACGATGTTCAAAACCTGCCCCGTGACAACAGCGTAACGCTTCTTGATGTACGCACAAAAACTGAGGTTTTGCGTGGAAAGATAGACGGATTTATAAATATCCCTCTTGACAGTCTGCGTGAACGAATTGAGGAGATCCCGAAAGATAAGCCTGTTTATGTTCACTGTCACAGCGGACTTCGCTCATATATTGCCTGCCGAATGCTTACGGGATACGGTTACGACTGCTACAACCTCGCAGGAGGCTGGAGACTTTATGAGTCGGCAACAAACGAACGAACCGTTCCCGAATATGTATGTACAGAATGTAAATAATCCTAAAGCACACCTGCAAAAATATGCGGGTGTGCTTTTACTTTAACTGTTTAAATTATATATTATTAAAATGCAAATTGCAATATGCGTTATATGCGTTATATGCGTAAATTTAATTACCGAGCAAGCCGTACTTTGTTTTTACCCTGTCGAGTTTTTCAAGCATCGGCTCTGCACCGAAAAACAAGAACAACGCGGTCGCAATGCCGTGAACCAAATCAAACGGAAATCCGAGCGCCAAAAAGGCGGTTATCGTTTCAAAATTCATTTGAGTGTGCGATATTACAGCCGAAGAGGTGTTCATAACGGCTCCGTAAATTACAACGGTTGCGATAAAGCCGAAAATGCAAAGCGATACTCTGCTTCGGTTTAAAAGTCCTCTGTTAAACAAAATCCCTGCCAAAAATCCGATTATTCCCGCGGCAAACATCTGCCACGGAGTCCACGGCCCCTGCTGGAACACGATATTTGACAAGAGCATGGTGAGCGAACCTACAAGGAATCCGCTTTCTGCACCGAGTGCAATTCCCGAAATAATAACAATCGCAATAACAGGCTTAAACTGCGGAACAAAGTAAAACGCCGTTCTTCCCGCAACCGCTATCGCACACAGCACGGCTATTATGACAAGCTCTCTTGCCTGCGGTTTTCTGCCCTCGAAAACGAGAAAAAACGGAAGCATACATTCAAGCATTACAAGGAGGGAAATAAAAAGGTACTTTTTGTCCTGAAGATAAGTAACTCCCACAAATATTGTAAGCGGTATCAAAAGAAGTATCATAACAGCCGCGGCAGAGGTTCGCTTAGGAATTTTCTTTCTTTTCCCTGAAAAGGCTTTATTTTGATAAGTATTTGACATTGAGCCAAACGATACCCAAAGCAAAGCAATCGGTATAATTATAATTGCACAGTCAAGCCAAAACGGCAGGTCTTTTGAGTTTAAAAAGCTCAGATAATCAAGGTTGACTGCCAAAGAAAACAACAGCATCAAAGCCGAAAATACACCGAGAATTTTTTTCCATAGGGGTAGTTTGCGGGGCGTATTTTTTTCGGTTTCGGTATAACTTTCAACGCTGTAATCAAAAATATCGGAGTCTGATTTGATAGTCGGCGGCTCTGTCTCCTCGCCCGTCAGGCAGTAAACAACCTCATCGTCCGTTACCGCATCTTTAATAACGCCCCGTGAAATACGGTTTGCACTCGTGGAATAAAATGAGTTTGACGCAAAAAAGTTTCTCGGCGTATCCTCAAATGTTATGTTACCGCCGAAAAACATCATACACCTATGAGCGTATTTCGCGCAAAACTCCACATCGTGACTGACCATAATTACCGTAATTCCCGACTGCGAAAGAGTCCCTATAATGCCTGCGAAAACAATTTTAAACTCTGCGTCAAGCCCCTTTGTAGGCTCGTCAAGAAGCAAAATTTTGGGTCTTGTAAGCAGAACCTTTGCAAGAGCGGCTCTCTGCTGTTCGCCTCCCGATAGGTCGTACGGGTGCATATTAATAAGCTTTTCAAGCCTGCAAAGCGACACAACATAGCCTATCAGTTTTCGCTTTTCATCTGCACTTGTTTTTGAGCCGACAAACACCTCCTCCAAATCTTCGGCAACTGTTTTTTTGACGAAAATTGACTGAGGGTTTTGAGGAAGAGTTGAAACGCCGTGCAAATATGTCTTGTTATCACCGCATATGCTCTTGCCGAAAATACTTACCTCTCCCCTGTACGGAATATTAATTCCGTTTATTACGGAAAGAGCCGTTGATTTTCCGGCTCCGTTGCCGCCGAGAATCGCGGCAAATTCGCCCTCGTAAACTTTAAATGTCAAGCCTTTGAGAATATCGGCAGAATCCTTTTCGTATCTGAACCAAACATCTTTTAACTCAGCTGCAATATTCTCTCCGTGCTTTGGTATCTGCTCATCATAAAGAGGATACAAATAATTATTTTCAGCGTAATTTTCAATCCACATTCTGCCCTGAGCGACAGTTACGGGGCAATCGCTTTCGCCGTCTGAAACCCTGTCCCATATCTGCATTTGCGGGGGAAGGGAGAGAAAAGTTTTGCTTTTTATTCTTTTAAGATTTTTACCCGTGTTTTGCGGCGTATCAAACGATACCGCCGTGCCGTTTTCAAGCACCAGTATTTTATCGCTCAGGTGAAAAACTCCGTCAAGCCTGTGTTCGGTAATTATAACCGTTGTTCCGAGTTCCTTGTTGATTTTTGAAACGCAGGATAAAAATTCCGACGCCGCAATCGGGTCAAGCTGGCTTGCGGGCTCGTCGAGTATCAGAACATCGGGCTGCAAAGCCATAATTGACGCAAGATTTAAAATCTGCTTTTGTCCGCCCGAAAGCTCGGACACGCTTTTGTAAAACAAATGCTCAAGTCCAAAAAAGCTTGCTGTTTCGGCAACTCTTTTTCGTATTGTGCCGTTGTCAAACCCAAGGCTTTCAAGACCGAACGCAAGCTCGTGCCAGACCTTGTCGGTGACGATCTGATTGTCGGGCGACTGCATTACAAAGCCTATTTTCTGACTTAACTCCCGATTTGAAAACTCCGCAATATTTTTATTTTCAAAAAATATCTCTCCGCTTTTTTCGCCGTTTGGTGCAAGGCAGGGCTTTAGGTGACGAAGCAATGTGCTTTTGCCGCAGCCTGACGGTCCGCAGAGCGTTATAAACTCGCCTCGTTTCACGGAGAAGCTGACGCCGTTTAGCACATTTTCATCTGATTTCGGATAACGAAATGTCAGATTGCAGACCTTAAACGCTTCCATTTAAGCCCCTCCTTTACATTAACGGATGTCGGTATGAGCATTAATACAGCATAAATCACAAATGTAAAAATCGCCTCAGGCGATGTCAAATTTCCTCCTGTAATCGGGAAATAATTAAAATCTATCGCCCCGCATAAAAGCATAGCCCATACAAACGCTCCCGCAGCAGAAGTTAAAATCAATAATACTAAATCTCTTCCGTCAAATTTATAAATTGAATAGGCTGTCCTGCCTTTTAGTCCAAACCCTCGGCTTTTCATAGAATCCGCAGTTTCTATTGCGTTTTCCATTGACCAGGAAATCATAATTGATATTATTGTAATCAGGTTTTTTGTTCTGACAAGAATTGAACCGTCAGAAATATCTCTGCCGATACACCTTTGAGCATTCCTTATATTTTTAAACTGTGCGGTAAATCTCGGCACAAATCGCAGTGACATTGAAACAACAAGGCTCAGTGACGGTATTATCCTGCCGAAAAGAAAAATCAGCTTGTCTGACGTCATTACGCTGTTTAAAACGGAAAACCAAAGGACTATGGACGAAAGCAACGCGCCTGATGCTATGCCGTATATTATCGACTCCAATGTAAGCGGATTGCCCCAAGGAAAGTACGAAAGAATCGTAACTCCCTGATGATTAAAAACAGGATTTACGACAGCTATGAGCACTGCCATTGGCAAAACAAATTTTAAGCAGAGTTTAACTGTCTTTTTCCCGTTTAAATACACTGCGTTGACAAAAGCGCAAATGAGAGACAAACCGAGGCAGACGGGATTCATAATAAACATAGACAGCGATATTACAAACGCAAAAAACACAAGGTTTAATACAGGGTGTAATTTTGAAAAGGAATCTCTCATACTACTCACCCGAATTTATATTTCCGCCGACATCCTGCCCCAAATTACAGGTGTAATGAAACTCGATTACATCTCCGTTTTGAACGGCGTAGCGTGAGCAGCCGTAGTTCGGGAACCAGTCGTTTACCTCGTAAACCCAGCCCGAAAGGCTTCCGCAGTCAAATTCATAGAGGTTGTTTATGCCCTCGATGTATGCCGAATTGTACATTGGAGTAAATGAAAATTCAAGATGAATTTTTTGCTCCCTGCAAACACGGTTTAACA
>CALYBM010000100.1 GCA_944412525.1 uncultured Ruminococcus sp.
CGTGCTTGATGCTGACAAAGAGGGCTTTTTGAGAAGCACTCGTTCGCTCATACAGATAGCGGGACGTGCGGCACGAAACGCTGAGGGAATGGTAATTATGTATGCCGACAGCGTTACAGAGTCAATGCGTGTTGCCATTACGGAAACACTTCGCCGCCGAGAGATTCAGCAGAAATACAATGAGGAACACGGCATAATTCCCAAAACCATTGTCAAAAAGGTAAATGATATACTTGAAATTTCCACTCACGACGACAGTGAGTTTAAGAATACAAAAAAGCTTACCAAGGCACAAAAGCAGCAGCTTATTGAAAGTCTTACAAAAGAGATGAAAGCTGCGGCAAAACTTCTTGAGTTTGAGCATGCGGCGTATCTGCGTGATAAAATAAAAAAGCTTCGTGACAATAAATAAAAATTAAGCTGTTAATACGAAAAATGATAAAGGAAGAATCAGATGGCAAGGAAGAAAACTAACGAATACGATAACACAAGCATTGTTACTTTAAAGGGTGCGGATCGTGTGCGAAAAAGACCTGCCGTTATTTTCGGCTCAGACGGAATTGACGGTTGTCAGCACTCTGTGTTTGAAATATTATCTAACTCTATTGACGAAGCAAGAGAGGGCTTTGGCAAGCAGATTTCCGTTACCCGATTTTCGGACGGTTCAATAGAGGTTGAAGATCACGGACGAGGAATTCCTGTTGATTACAACGAGATAGAGCAAAAATTCAACTGGGAGCTTGTATTCTGCGAGATGTACGCAGGAGGCAAGTATAATAACAACGAGGGTGAGAGCTATGAGTTTTCTCTCGGTATGAACGGCTTGGGACTTTGCTCAACTCAATATGCTTCCGAATATATGGATGTTGATATAAGGCGTGACGGATACCGATATACTCTGCATTTTGAAAAGGGAGAAAATATCGGCGGGCTGAAAAAAGAACCGTACAACAAAAAAGATACGGGAACAAAAATCCATTGGAAGCCCGACCTTGAGGTATTTACCGACATTGATATTCAGCCTGATTATTTTCTTGACATAATGAAGCGTCAGGCGATTGTTAATGCAGGCGTCGAGTTTGTTTTCAGAAACCAAAACGGAAAATCATTTGATACCACAACATTTAATTATGTACACGGCATTGTTGACCATGTTTCCGAGGTCATCAGCGACAACGGTCTTACATCCGTGCAGCATTGGGAAACCGAGTGCAAAACACGGGATCGAGAAGATAAACCCGAATATAAGTGCAAGATAGATATTGCCGTTGCGTTTTCAAACAAAGTAAGCCTGACGGAGTATTATCATAATTCAAGCTGGCTTGAACACGGAGGTGCTCCCGATAAAGCGGTCAGAAATGCGTTTGTATATCAAATTGACAGCTATTTAAAGCAGAATAATAAATATAATAAAACAGAAAATAAAATTAAATTTGACGATGTTGAAGACTGTCTTGTGTGCGTAATATCCTCTTTTTCAAGTGTTTCATCATATGAAAACCAGACCAAAAAGGCGGTTACAAATAAGGGTATTCAAGACGCTATGACTGCTTTTTTAAGACAAAGCTTAGAGGTGTATTTTATTGAAAATCCTCTTGAAGCGGAAAAAATCGCAGAACAGGTGCTTGTAAATAAGCGAAGCCGCGAAAATGCCGAAAAAACCCGTCTGAACATTAAAAAGAAACTTTCGGGCAATCTTGACATAACTAACCGAGTCGCAAAATTTGTCGATTGCAGAAGCAAGGATGTAAGCAAAAGGGAATTATTTATAGTTGAGGGCGACTCGGCTCTCGGTGCGTGCAAGCAGGCGAGGGATCCCGATTTTCAGGCAATTATGCCGATAAGAGGTAAAATACTTAATTGTCTTAAAGCGGATTACGATAAAATATTTAAAAGCGAGATAATAACGGATTTGCTCAAGGTACTCGGATGCGGAGTTGAGGTTAAATCAAAAGCCAATAAAAATCTTTCAAGCTTTGATATTGACTGTCTTCGCTGGAATAAGGTAATACTTTGTACGGATGCCGATGTTGACGGCTTTCACATAAGAACAATGCTTCTTACTATGCTTTACAGACTTACTCCCACACTCATTGAGGAGGGAAAGGTGTTTATTGCGGAATCTCCGCTGTATGAGATAACATCAAAAAACAATGTTTACTTTGCGTATGATGAAGCGGAAAAGGACAAATTCATCGAGGAAATCGGCAGCGAAAAATTTACCATTCAGCGAAGCAAAGGACTCGGTGAAAATGAGCCCGATATGATGAACCTGACAACAATGAACCCTGACACGCGCCGTCTGATCAAGGTTATGCCTGATGGTGCTGAAAGTACAGCACAAATATTTGACATATTGCTCGGCGATGATTTGCAGGGAAGAAAAGATTATATTGTTGAGCACGGAAACGAATATGTTGATAATCTCGATGTCAGCTGATAGGAGGTGGAAATATTGGCTTCAAGAAAAAACAGCCCTAAAAAATCGTCTGATATAAAAACCAAAACTCACGGTGTTATCAACGGGGCAGGGGATATAGTTGAACAACCCATAGTTTCCACTATCCGTGAAAATTTTATGCCGTATGCAATGAGCGTAATTTTATCTCGTGCCATTCCCGAAATTGACGGCTTTAAGCCCTCACATCGCAAGCTTTTATATACGATGTATAAAATGGGACTTTTAACGGGCAACAGGACAAAATCGGCTAATATTGTAGGCGCTACAATGAAACTCAATCCTCACGGCGATTCTGCAATATACGACACTATGGTGCGTTTGTCGAGAGGCTATCAGGCTCTGCTGCACCCGTATGTTGATTCCAAGGGTAATTTCGGTAAATTTTACAGCCGAGATATGGCGTGGGCAGCATCAAGGTATACGGAGGCGAAGCTTGCGCCGATTTGTAATGAGCTTTTTCGCGATATTGACAAGGATACCGTAGATTTTATCGATAACTATGACAATACGATGAAAGAGCCGTCCTTGCTGCCTGTTGCATTTCCTTCGGTTTTGGTAAATGCAAACACGGGTATCGCTGTAGGTATGGCGTCAAACATTTGCTCGTTTAATCTTAAAGAAATTTGCGAAACTACGGCGTCGCTTATTCGCGATCCTAATCACGATGTAAAATCTACATTGCCCGCACCTGATTTTATCGGGGGGTGCCAGATTATTTATGATGAAAAGGCAATTAATCAGGTATATGAAACAGGACGAGGCAGTATTAAGCTCCGTGCAAAGTATGAATACGACAAATCGGCAAACTGTATTGATATTCTTTCGATTCCCAGCACTACAACGAGTGAAGTTATAATCGAAAAGATTATTGATCTTGTAAAGCAGGGAAAAGTAAAAGAAATATCCGATATTCGTGATGAAACAGGTATCGACGGACTTAAAATTACGATCGACCTCAAGCGTGGAATTGACCCCGACAAGCTTATGGCAAAGCTGTACAGATTTACTACTCTTGAGGATTCGTA
>CALYBM010000101.1 GCA_944412525.1 uncultured Ruminococcus sp.
GGTTGTTTCCCTCCATTGATTTTTACGAACATACTGCCCGTTAGCCTTTCGATAGGCTGCCGCCTGCTCAAAAGATAGCGGTAAATCAAAGGAAAGATTAAGCCTCCCTACTTTTGATAGCTGCCTGTGCAGCAGCAAGACGAGCAATCGGCACACGGAAAGGTGAGCATGATACATAATCAAGACCGATCTTGTGGCAGAACTCAACAGAAGAAGGATCGCCGCCGTGCTCACCGCAGATACCGATGTGGAGGTTCGGATTTACGGGCTTGCCGAGCTTAATAGCTGTTTCCATAAGCTTGCCTACGCCTGTCTGGTCGAGCTTTGCAAACGGATCGTTTTCAAAGATCTTCTTGTCATAGTAAGCATCGAGGAACTTACCTGCGTCATCTCTTGAGAAACCAAATGTCATCTGTGTAAGGTCGTTAGTACCGAAGCAGAAGAAGTCAGCCTCTGTAGCGATTTCATCAGCAGTGAGAGCCGCACGGGGAATCTCGATCATTGTACCAACTTCGTACTCAAGATCTACGCCTGCAGCAGCAATCTCAGCGTCAGCTGTTTCTACTACAATCTTCTTAACATACTTAAGCTCTTTAACTTCGCATACAAGCGGAATCATGATTTCAGGTTTAACTGCCCAATCGGGATGAGCCTTCTTAACTTCAATAGCTGCACGGATTACAGCCTTTGTCTGCATCTTAGCAATTTCAGGATATGTTACTGCAAGACGGCAGCCACGGTGACCCATCATCGGGTTGAACTCGTGGAGAGAAGTGATAATAGCCTTAATATCTTCAACTGACTTGCCCTGAGCGTCAGCGAGCTTCTTGATATCAGCTTCCTCTGTAGGAACGAACTCGTGAAGAGGCGGATCAAGGAATCTGATTGTTACGGGGTTGCCCTCGAGAGCCTCGTAAAGAGCCTTGAAGTCGCCCTGCTGATAAGGAAGAATCTTCTCAAGAGCAGCTTCTCTTTCTTCAACTGTGTCTGAGCAGATCATCTCACGGAAAGCAGCGATTCTGTCTTCCTCAAAGAACATATGCTCTGTACGGCAAAGACCGATACCCTCAGCACCAAGCTCACGAGCTTTCTTAGCGTCAGCAGGTGTGTCAGCGTTTGTTCTAACCTTGAGTGTTCTGAACTTGTCAGCCCAAGCCATAATTCTGCCGAACTCGCCTGCGATTGTAGCGTCAACTGTGGGGATAGCACCGTCGTAGATGTTACCTGTTGAACCGTCGATTGAAATGTAGTCACCCTCGTGGAACTCTTTGCCTGCGAGTGTGAACTTCTTGTTTTCTTCGTCCATGTTGATATCGCCGCAGCCTGATACGCAGCAAGTACCCATACCACGAGCAACAACGGCTGCGTGAGATGTCATACCGCCTCTAACTGTGAGGATACCCTGAGAAGCCTTCATACCTGTAATATCTTCAGGTGAAGTCTCAAGACGAACGAGAACAACCTTTTCTCCTCTTGCGTTCCATGCCTCAGCATCTTCTGCTGTGAATACTACCTTACCGCAAGCAGCACCCGGAGAAGCACCGAGACCCTTGCCGATAGGTGTAGCAGCCTTAAGAGCTGCGGGATCGAACTGCGGGTGGAGAAGTGTATCAAGGTTACGGGGATCGATCATAGCAACAGCTTCTTCTTCTGTTCTCATGCCCTCGTCAACGAGGTCACAAGCGATCTTCAAAGCAGCCTGAGCTGTTCTCTTACCGTTTCTTGTCTGAAGCATATAGAGCTTTTTGTTTTCAACAGTAAACTCCATATCCTGCATATCTCTGTAGTGGTTTTCAAGTGTCTGGCAAACTTCTTTAAACTGAGCGAATGCCTCGGGGAATTCTTCTTCCATTTTTGCGATAGGCATAGGAGTACGAACACCTGCAACAACATCTTCGCCCTGTGCGTTGATGAGGAACTCACCCATGAGTTTCTTTTCGCCTGTAGCGGGATCTCTTGTAAATGCAACGCCTGTACCGCAATCATCACCCATGTTACCGAATGCCATTGACTGTACATTAACAGCAGTACCCCAAGAATAAGGAATGTCGTTGTCACGGCGATATACATTTGCACGGGGGTTGTCCCATGAACGGAATACAGCCATAACTGCGCCCATAAGCTGTTCCTTAGGATCGTCGGGGAAATCTGTGCCTATCTTAGCCTTATATTCAGCCTTGAACTGTGAAGCAAGCTCTTTGAGGTCGTCAGCAGTAAGCTCAACATCGAATGTAACGCCTCTTTCAGCCTTCATCTTGTCGATAAGCTCTTCAAAATACTTTTTGCCTACTTCCATAACTACATCGGAGTACATCTGAATGAATCTTCTGTAGCAGTCCCAAGCCCAACGGGGGTTTCCTGATTTTTCAGCAATAACATTAACAACAGTTTCGTTAAGTCCGAGGTTGAGGATAGTATCCATCATACCGGGCATTGAAGCTCTTGCACCGGAACGAACGGAAACGAGAAGCGGATTTTCCTTATCGCCGAATTTCTTGCCCGTAATTTCTTCCATCTTTCCGATGTACTCGCCGATCTGAGCCTGAATTTCGTCGTTGATCTTCTTGCCGTCCTCGTAGTACTGAGTACAAGCCTCTGTTGTAATTGTGAAGCCCTGGGGAACAGGAAGTCCTAAGCTTGTCATTTCTGCAAGGTTAGCACCCTTACCGCCGAGGAGCTCACGCATGTTAGCATTACCTTCACTAAAAAGGTAAACCCATTTTTTTGCCATTTTGGTAATCCTCCTATAATATTGTATATAGATATACGGCTGAGGCAAGGCATAATTATCCCGCCTTCATGTATAAGCCTACAAGATATTATATCAAAGTTTGGCGTAAATAGCTATATTTTTTTGAAATTTTTTCTTATAAAAAACGAAAAATTTTTTTATTAATATTGTATAAATCGTTTAAAATAATTGCTAATGTTGTTTTTTTGTAAAATTCTCTTGAAATTTGTATATTTTGTGAGATAATATTAATATCTGGTAGTGTGCTTGACATTGAAAGGCTTTAAGGCTTTTTAGCTAAGTTTACAAGTCTTTTACTGTTTAATTTGTCGGGCGGCGAGTGCTGATGGAAAAAAAGCGGTCGCAAACTGCTGCCAAATAAAAGAGGTGCAAAATGGGTAATTGTGCAATTATTCTTGCAGGCGGCGAAGGCAAGAGAATGAAGTCGGACAAGCCGAAAACCTTGTCCGAGGTTTTGGGAAAGCCTATGCTTATGTGGGTTATTTCCGCTTTAAGAAAAGCCGGAATCGAAGATATTTGTATTGTCAAGGGCTTTAAAAAGGAATGTATTGATGAGTTTATTGCGTCGCTTGATTGCCCCGTTGAGAGCGTCTATCAAGCCGAACGCCTCGGTACGGGTCACGCTGTAATGATGGCAAAAGATTTTCTTAAAAGTCATGACGGCAATGTGGTTATACTAAACGGTGACGCTCCGTTTATGACAAGCGACACTATAATGAAGTCTTTAAAACAGCACACAGACAGCGGATGTGCCGCAACCGTAATTTCCGCGAGGGTAGATGATCCCACGGGATACGGACGCATTGTTCGTGATGAGCTCGGCAACCTAAAGGCTATTGTTGAGCAAAAGGATGCCGATGATGAAACACTGAAAATTAACGAGGTTAACTCGGGCGGATTTTGGTTTGACTGTCAGCTTCTGTTAACCGTACTTGACAGAATTAAGTCCGATAATAATGCAAAGGAATATTATCTTCCCGACGCAATAAAGCTTTTGCTTTCGGACGGAAGAGCAGTCGGTGCATACACCGCAGAGTGCAGTGATACCGTACTCGGTGCAAATGACCCTTCCCAGCTTGAGGAGCTTAATGAAATTGCAAGGAAAAAGGGATATTCCTGTTAAAAGGTTAATCGTCATTAATCATAAATAGTTCAGCAAATTATTTTAAAGGAGTTAATACAATGAATTTTCACGGTAAGGACATCAAAATTTTCACCGGCAGTTCAAATGTTGATGTGGCTCAGGGTATAGCAGGCTGTTTGGGTTTGCCGCTCGGAAAAAGCGACTGCACACAGTTTTCGGACGGCGAAATTTCCGTTTCTCTTCACGAATCTGTCCGCGGCAGCGACTGCTTTGTTGTTCAGTCAACCTGCACGCCCGTTAATGACAATCTTATGGAAATGCTCATTATGATTGACGCTATGAAGCGTGCTTCGGCGGCAAGAATTACGGCAGTTATGCCATATTTCGGCTATGCAAGACAGGACAGAAAGGCTAAGGCGAGAGATCCGATCTCGGCAAAGCTTTGTGCAGACATCATCACAAGTGCAGGTGCTGACCGTGTGCTTACAATGGATCTTCACGCAAATCAGATTCAGGGATTTTTTAATATCCCCGTTGACCACCTCCACGGTGCCGCTCTCCTTGCAAACCACATGAGAGAGAAAATCGGCGGAAATACCGATGATTACATTGTAGTTTCTCCCGACCTCGGTTCCGTTACCCGTTCAAGAAACTTTGCTTCAAAAATAGGTACAGGCCTTGCAATTATCGACAAGCGCAGACCAAAGGCAAATGTTTGCGAGGTTATGAACATTATCGGTGACGCAAGAGGAAAAAAGGTAATTCTTGTTGACGATATGATCGATACTGCGGGAACTCTTTGCAACGCCGCAAACGCAATCGTTGAAAAGGGCGGAGCAACAGAGGTTTATGCGTGTGCAACTCATGCAGTTCTTTCGGGCCCTGCTATAGAGAGAATCAAGAACAGTGCAATCAAAGAGGTAGTGCTGCTTGATACAATCCCTGTTCCCCAGGAAAAGATGATTGATAAGTTTACAATTCTTCCCGTTGCTCCTACATTTGCGGAGGCTATTGCGAGAATTTATAACGACAAGCCGTTTACTCCTGCATTCGGCTGATAATTTGCTGATCATAATTGAGTCAGCTTTTGACAAAATTTTCAGGATATTTGAAATACAATATTAAAACAAGCGGGTGCTTATGTTGCCCGCTTATTTTAGTTATGTAAATTCATGTCAGTCAGCGTCTGTGTTTAGTGGACGCAGACTTGATATAAGGATAACAGCAGTTAATATCTGTGTAAAATAAATCGGTGATTAAAATGTTTGGAAAAAATAAATTCGGAGGTTCGGTCGAGTACCTTGTGGTTGGACTCGGAAACCCCGACAAAAAATATGAAAATACCCGTCATAATGCAGGCTGGCTTGCGCTTGATTATATAGCCCAAAAGTACGGCTGTAAGGTAAACAAAGTAAAGTACAAGAGCTTTGTAGGCGACTGTACAATCGGCGGCGCAAGGGTAATGCTTATGAAACCGACCACATATATGAACAACAGCGGTCAGGCGGTTGTTGAAGCAATGAATTTTTACAAAATTCCGCCTGAGCATGTAATTGTGATTTTCGATGATATATCGCTTGATGTCGGGAAAATGCGGATTCGCTCAAAGGGCAGCGACGGCGGTCAAAAGGGAATGAGGAGCATAATATATCTTAGCGGAAGCGAAAATTTCCCCAGAATAAAAATCGGCATAGGAGCAAAACCGAACCCGCACTGGGATTTAGCCGACTGGGTGCTTTCAAAATTTACCGATGATGAGCTAAAAACTCTTGACACGATGTTTGATAATGCGTCAAGGGCGGTAGAGCTTATGATTGAAGGCAAAACAGACCGCGCAATGAATATGTTTAATTAAAAAATAATATAAATAATAAATAGTAAAAAACTTACAAACAGTTGTAATCTGACAATGACAAGGACATCAAAATGAACGGTAAAATGGATTTTATTGTTAATGTTCTGAAAAACTCACCTGCGTTTAAGTCGCTGTTAAAAAACGCCAAAGTAGGTAAATCGCTTTGCGTGTCGGGACTTTCTGCAATTAACAAGGCAAATATTATATATTCGCTGTGCCGCCTCAGGGGCGTCACGGCTTTTTGTGTTGCTTCCGATGAAAAGGAAGCACAGACTCTGTGCAACGACCTTTGCTGTATGGGGCTTAGAGCGTGTGTGTATCCCGTGCGTGACTATAATTTTCTCGATTTTCAGAGCAAATCACATGAATATGAACACGCAAGGCTCAAGGTGCTTTTAAAGCTGATTGATAAGGAATGTGATGTAGTTATATCCTGCATAGATGCCGCAAGCCAGCTTACTGTCCCCAAAAAGGTGCTTGAGGATTCTGCCGTCGTATTTGAGGAAGGGGAAGAACTGCCGCTTGAAAAGGCGGTGCGTTCGCTGACTCTTCTCGGCTACGAGCGTTTTGACGCGGTTGACGGAAACGGTCAGTTTTCGCTCAGAGGAGGAATACTTGATTTCTTTATGCCCGATTCCGACTATCCTGTCAGAGCTGAGTTTTGGGGCGATGAAATTACCGATTTAAGTTATTTTGACATTGAAACACAACGCCGATTTAAAAAGGCGGGCAAAATAAAGCTTACTCCGTCAACAGAGATTATAATAGAAGACAAAAACGCCCTTGCCGATAAAATCGTCCACAAGGCGGGACTTTTGCGCTCAAAAAACAGTGCAAAGGCAAAGGAAACGCTTTTGAGTGAAGCTGAGCTTATAAGAAACGGAGCACAAATTGACAATGCCGATAAATTTATAGGTCAAATTTATGACAAGCCCGAATGCCTTTTTGACTATTTTGACCGAGATACTCTCTTCTTTGCTTCGGAGTTCGGTCATATAAGTGACAGAGGCAAGTCAATGGACTTCCAAAACACCGAAGCTTTAAAGCAGGGCTTTGAGGACGGCGTGCTTTGCCGTGGCTTTGACAGGTTTACTCTTACATTTAACGAATGTATAGACATTTTTAATGCACACGGAACAATAGTGCTTGAAAATTTTGTTCACGGAAGTATGCCTTTAAATATTTCGGAAATAATCAGTTTTTCCTCAAAACAGCTTAACCGATGGAGCGGCTCATACAAACAGCTTTCGGAGGATATTAAAGGCCTTTTTACGCCGCAAAGCCGAGGCGTTATACTTGCGGGAACGGAAAAGTCCGCAAAAAACCTTTGCGACAGCCTGCGCGAGGACGGATTCCCCGCTCAGCTTTGTGAGACTCTTGACGATGCAAAGAGCGGTGCTCTATATGTTCTAAAGGGTTCGCTCAGTGCGGGCTTTGAGCTGCCGGGCGAAAAGTTTTTCCTTATCACTTACGGTCAGACTGTTTCTATGCCCGATAAAAAGAAGCCTAAAAAATCTAAAAACGGACAGGAAATTTACAGTCTTTCCGAGCTGACAGCAGGCGATTATGTTGTTCACAGCGTTCACGGAATAGGTATTTTCGGCGGAATAAGAAAGATTGATACTCACGGAATAACAAAGGATTATATTAAAATCGACTACGCAAAGGGCGATGTGCTGTATGTTCCCGTAACCCAGCTTGATATGGTCGCAAAATATATCGGCCCGCGAGAAAATACAAATGTAAAGCTTAGCCGCCTCGGTTCTCAGGACTGGCAAAAGACAAAGGCGAGGGTAAAATCGTCGGTAAAAGATATTGCAAAGGAGCTTATTGCTCTGTATTCTGCACGAATGAAGGCGAAGGGCTTTGCGTTTTCAAAAGATAACGAATGGCAAAGAGATTTTGAGATGAGCTTTGAGTATGAGGAAACTCCCGATCAGCTTCGCTGCTGCGAAGAGATAAAGCGCGATATGGAGCGAACAGCTCCCATGGACAGACTTCTGTGCGGCGATGTCGGCTTCGGCAAAACGGAGGTTGCTTTAAGGGCGGCGTTTAAGTGCGTTGCGGATTCAAAGCAGTGTGCCCTGCTTTGCCCGACAACAATTCTTGCTTGGCAGCACTACCAGACGGTTACAAAACGATTTGAGGGTTACCCGATAAGAGTTGAGCTTCTTTCACGCTTTCGTACTGCAAAGCAGCAAAAGGAAATACTCTTAAAGCTTAAACGCGGCGAAATTGATATGATAGTGGGAACTCACCGCCTTGTTCAAAAGGATGTTGAATTTCGTGACCTCGGACTTGCGATAATAGACGAGGAACAGAGATTCGGTGTTGCTCAAAAGGAGAGATTTAAGGAGATTTGCAAAAATGTAGATGTCCTTACTCTTTCCGCAACGCCCATACCGAGAACGCTCAATATGGCGATGAGCGGCTTGCGTGATATGAGCGTAATCGAGGAGGCACCTCAAAACCGTCAGCCGGTTCAAACCTATGTGCTTGAGCACGATGATGCGGTAATAAACGAGGCGATAAGGCGGGAGCTTCGCCGAGGCGGTCAGGTTTTTTATCTTCACAATAATGTTGAAACTATATCGTCAAAGGCAAGCAAAATACTTGAGGCTGTTCCGGAAGCAAAAATTGCGATAGGTCACGGCAAAATGAAAGAAAGCGAGCTCAGCGAGGTATGGAGAAAGATGCTTG
>CALYBM010000102.1 GCA_944412525.1 uncultured Ruminococcus sp.
ATCAAAAATAATAGATGTTGACTTGCAAAATGAGATGAGAAAGAGTTTTCTTGACTACTCAATGAGCGTAATTGTTTCAAGAGCTCTTCCCGATGTTCGCGACGGCTTAAAGCCTGTTCACAGACGAATACTCTACACAATGTTTGAAAGAGGTCTTGTTCCGACAAGTCCCTACCACAAATGTGCAGATACTGTCGGTGCCGTACTGGGTGCCTACCACCCGCACGGCGACGCGTCGGTTTATGACGCTTTGGTAAGACTTGCACAGGATTTTTCAATGAGGTATATGCTTGTTGACGGCCACGGAAACTTCGGTTCGGTTGACGGTGACCCGCCTGCTGCTTACCGTTACACAGAGGCTAAAATGAGCAAAATATCAATGAGTATGCTTACGGATATTGACAAGGATACCGTTGATTTTACACCTAACTACGACGACCGTTTAAAAGAGCCTGTTGTGCTTCCCAGCCGTTTTCCGAACCTTCTTGTAAACGGCTCAAGCGGTATCGCCGTAGGTATGGCTACAAATATTCCTCCGCACAATCTCGGTGAAACCATTGACGCGGTTTGTACTTTGATTGACAATCCCGACGCCGAGCTTGCGGACCTTATGGAGTGTATTCCGGGTCCCGACTTTCCGACAGGCGGCATAATCATGGGCAGAAGCGGTATCCGTGCCGCTTACGCAACGGGCAAGGGAAAAATAACGGTTCGTGCAAAAACCGAGATTGTCGAAACGAAAAACGGAAGATTTAAAATAATCGTTACGGAGCTTCCTTATCAGGTCAACAAGGCAAGACTTATTGAGCATATCGCCGATTTGGTAAAGGACAAAAAAATTGAGGGCATCTCAAATATTGAGGATCACTCCGACCGAAAGGGAATGCACATTGAAATTGATGTCAAGCGTGACGCTTCGGCTCAAATCGTGTTAAACCAGCTATTTTCTTATACACAGCTTCAGGTTACTTTCGGTGCGATTATGCTTGCTATTGTTGACGGTGAGCCGAAAATTCTCACGCTCAAGGAAATGCTCAAATGCTACATTGATTTTCAGGAAGACGTTATCCGCAGGCGTACGGAATTTGAGCTTAAAAAAGCTCGTGACAGAGCACATATTCTTGAGGGCTTGAAAATTGCCATTGACTTTATCGACGAGGTAATCGCAATTATACGAAAGAGCAAGGACCTGCAGTCGGCAAGAGAAGCTTTGATGGAGCGTTTCGGTCTTGATGAGGTACAGGCTCAGGCGATAGTACAGATGCGACTCGGACAGCTCACCAATATGGAGCGTGCAAAAATTGAAGAGGAAATAGAAGCCCTTAATGCAAAAATAAAGGAATATACCGAAATTCTTGCAAGCGAAACCAAGAAGCTTGAAATTGTAAAGGAAGAGCTTGTTGCAATCAGAAACAAATATGCAGACCCAAGACGCACGGAAATTTGTGCCGTAAGCGGTGAGGTTGACATCGAAGACCTTATTCCGCAGGAGGAATGTGTGCTTACCCTTACACAGTTCGGATATGTAAAGCGTCTTTCGGTAGATACTTACAAAATCCAACGCCGAGGCGGCAGAGGTGTTTCGGGAATGTCACGCCGTGAAGAGGATGTAGCCTCCGAGATGTTTATTATCAATTCTCACGACTATGTTCTGTTCTTCACCGACAAGGGCAGAGTGTACAGACTCAAATGCTACGAGGTTCCCGAGGGTTCAAGACAGTCAAAGGGTATCAACATCGCAAATCTTCTTCCCATTGACACAGACGAAAAGGTAACCTCAATGATAATAGTGCCCGAATTTGACGAGGACAAGTATCTTATTATGGTTACCCGTCACGGTATCATAAAGCGTATTGCGCTTAACGCCTACAACACGGCACGCAAGGGCGGTCTTATTGCCCTTGAGCTTAACGAGGGCGATGAGCTTGCCTGGGTAAGAATGACTGACGGAAATCAGCAGGTTATCGTAGCTACCAAAAAGGGTGTTGCAATCAGGTTTAAGGAAACCGATGTAAGACCGATGGGAAGACTTGCACGAGGCGTTAAGGCTCTTACCCTCAAAGAGGGCGACTGCGTTGTCGGAATGAGCGTTGTAAGAGAGGGCGGACTTGTGCTTACCGTTTCCGAAACAGGCTACGGCAGACTTTCAAGCCCCGACGATTACCGTGTTCAGAGCAGAGGCGGAAAGGGTCTTACAAACTACCATGTTGATAAGTACGGCGATGTTGCTGCAATCAAGGTGGTTGACCTTGACGACGATATTATCATCATTTCGCAGGACGGAATTATCATAAGAATTGCCGCAGAGTCAATCAGAATTTGTTCCCGTCCGTCAAAGGGTGTTACCGTTATGAAAGTAAGCGGCGACGACAAGGTTGTAACCGTTGCCCGTGCTCCGCATGAGGAAGAGGACGAAAACGAAGAAGAGTCCGAATCCGAAAACGCCGATAACAAGCCCGATGAAAGAAAAGAAACGGAAGATTTAACAGAAGAACAAACAGAGGAATAATGCTTAGATACAGATTATAAAATCTTAAATAAGCATTAATATAAAAACAATGGGACGGCTCTAATCAGTCGTCCCGTGTGCTATATAAAGCGGTACAGTGTATGAAAAAAATTATATTATGCCTTATTTCTGCGGCAATGCTGATAACCTGCGGCTGTTCGCAAAATAACAGCGGCATCAGCATTGAACAGCCCGAAAAAATATCAACAGGCGACCAGATTTATTCGGCAAAAAACGAAAAAGCAGTTGAGGAAAGCAACAATGTAAACGGAATGAGGTTTACGCTTTCACTTTCACAGTTTACCGAAAAGTACAATGAAATTGCCCGCCAAACCGACGGCATTTGGGCGATAGACAAGTCAAAATGGAGGGTAAACGGAGAGGAAACAACAGACAGCAACGGTGTAAAAATCCGTTACTATTATTACGACGAAACCGACACAAGCTTTACCGCCACGGTTGAGGCCGATACGGGAAAACTGCTCAATATCGGCTGCGGTACTACCATGGCAAATTTTGTTGAGCAGACAGACGGAACGGACAACAGTGATATTATTCTGAAAAAATGTGCGGTGATGGCTACGGCAGCCTGTCAGTTCCCCACCGAGAGCCTTGATGTTATGCAGGATATTTTTTACCGCACAACATTTGAAACGAACAACTCGTTTTGGTATCAGGGCTTTATTTTTACACTCAGCACACAGGAGGACAGCTCAGACAGCGAAAAAAGCGTTATGCTGCTGCGTGTTTTCCCAGTAAAAGACGAGCTTAAGGACGAGTGGAATGTCACAAATTACGAGGAATATATTGCACAGAACCCGAATGTTTAAATGTAAAACAAATAATATCAAATTAAACTATATTGATTTAAATGAAATAAAAAGATGATGTTTCATGTTAAGATATAAAAGAATATAATACGGGAGGCAAAAATTTATGTCAGATGTAATCAGAATTTTTGTTGAAAAAAGGGACGGCTTCAATGTTCTTGCAAAACAGACATTGTGGGATATACGCCACAATCTGGGAATGAAGTGTGTTACCGATTTGCGTTACATAGTACGCTACGATATTGAAGGACTTACAAAGGACGAATATGACAAGGCAAAGGGCATTGTTCTTTCAGAGCCTAACGCCGATGTTATTTACGAAGAATCTCTGCCCGTTGAGGACGGCTGGAGAGTGTTTGCCATGGAATATCTCCCCGGTCAGTACGATCAGAGGGGTGACTCTGCCGAGCAGTGCATACAGCTTCTTACTCAGGGTGAAAGATGCAGGGTGCTTACCGCAAGAGTTATCGCTTTAAAGGGTGATATTAACGATGAAGAGCTTAAAAAGATTGAAAACTATCTCATAAACCCTGTTGAAAGCCGTCTTGCCTCTCTTGAAAAGCCTCAAACTCTTGATATTGAAACTCCCGTTCCGGAGAATGTTAAGCGTGTTGAGGGATTTATAAAGTGGAACGATGATGAAATGGCTCAGTATTACGGCTCAATGGGCTTTGCCATGACGCTTGACGATCTTAAATTCTGCCGCGATTATTTCCGTGACACAGAGCACAGAGATCCGAGCGTTACGGAGCTCAGAGTTATCGACACATACTGGTCTGATCACTGCCGCCACACCACATTCCTCACAAGACTTTCCGAAGTTGAGGTTGAAAAAGCGGCACTCGGCAAGGTGATTGAGGACGCATTAAAGGAATATTACGATACCCGTGACGAGGTTTACGGCAAGGACAGCACAAGAATTGTATCGCTTATGGATATGGCTTTAATCGGAATGAAGTCGTTGAAGAAAAAGGGTATGATTCCCGACCTTGACGAAAGTGATGAAATCAACGCCTGCTCAATCGAGGTTCCCGTAACGATTGACGGCAAAACAGAGAAGTGGCTTGTTCAGTTTAAGAACGAAACTCACAACCACCCCACGGAAATTGAGCCGTTCGGCGGAGCGGCAACCTGTCTGGGCGGTGCAATACGCGATCCGCTTTCGGGCAGAGCGTATGTTTATCAGGCAATGCGTGTAACAGGTTCAGGCGACCCGACAGTTGCGTTTAAGGATACGATGCACGGAAAACTTCCGTCAAGAAAAATAACGACGGGTGCCGCACAGGGTTACAGCTCATACGGTAACCAAATCGGACTTGCAACGGGTCAGGTTACAGAGCTTTACGACAAGGGCTATGTCGCAAAGAGAATGGAAATCGGCGCGGTAATCGGCGCTTCTCCCAAAGAGAATGTAGTGCGTGAGGTTCCCGCTCCCGACGATGTTATCGTTTTGCTGGGCGGAAGAACAGGTCGTGATGGCTGCGGCGGTGCAACAGGATCATCAAAGGCACACACGGAAAGCTCTATTGAAACCTGCGGTGCCGAAGTGCAGAAGGGTAATCCGCCGACAGAGCGTAAAATTCAGCGTCTGTTCAGAAACCCAGAAGTTTCAAAGCTCATCAAAAGATGTAACGACTTCGGTGCAGGCGGCGTCTGCGTTGCAATCGGAGAGCTTGCAGACGGCTTGACGGTTGACCTTGATAAAGTCACAAAAAAATACGACGGTCTTGACGGCACGGAGCTTGCAATCTCCGAAAGCCAGGAGAGAATGGCTGTCGTTCTTGATAAAAACGATGTTGATAAGTTTATCAAAGAGGCGGAAAAAGAGAATTTGGAGGCTACTGCCGTTGCGGTTGTTACCGAAAGTCCACGCCTTACGATGAACTGGAGAGGCGACAAAATTGTTGACCTCAGCCGTGAATTTTTGAACACAAACGGCGTTACACAGGTTGCAAAGGCTTATATCACCGCTCCAAAGGCGGAGGAATGTTATCGCGGCAAGTGCCCCGAAGTGCTTAAAGATATGCCTTTTGAAAAGGCTGTTTCTGAAAATATGGCAAGACTTGAGGTTTGCTCGCAAATCGGTCTTGCAGAGCGTTTTGACGCTTCAATCGGTGCGGCAACCGTAATTATGCCGTTCGGCGGCAAGGCACAGCTTACGCCGCAGGAGGCTATGGCTGCAAAGATTCCGCTTGAAAAGGGCGAAACCGACGACGCAACGGCGATGAGCTACGGTTATATTCCGGGCGTTTCACGCTGGAGTCCGTTCCACGGCTCTGCCTATGCGGTTGTTGAGTCGCTGTCAAAGCTTCTCGCAATCGGTGCAAATCCGATGACCGCACGCCTTACATTCCAGGAGTATTTTGAAAGACTCAAAGATGTTCCGTCACGCTGGGGCAAGCCTGCCGCAGCACTGCTCGGTGCAATGCAGGCTCAGCTAAAGCTCGGTCTTCCGTCAATCGGCGGTAAGGACAGTATGTCGGGTACATTTGAGGATATTGATGTTCCGCCTACTCTCGTAAGCTTTGCTGTTGCGATGACCAAGGCTTCAAAAACTATTTCTGCCGAGTTTAAAAAGGCAGGTTCAAAGGTTATATATGTTCCCGTTCCCGAAAACAAGGAAACGCTTATGCCGCAGTGGGACAAGCTCATCAAAATGTACAACGCCGTATTTGCTTTGTGCGAGAGCGGCAAGGTGCTGTCGGCGTCCGTCGTAAAAGAGGGCGGTGCCTGTGCAAGCGTGTGCAAGGCATGCTTTGGCAACGGCTTTGGATTTAAGTTTGCAAAAGAGCTTACAAACGACGAGCTTTTCGCTCCTCTCTCCGGCTCTCTTGTACTTGAGCTTGAAAGCGGTGCAGAGCTTGACGCTGATGTTTTAAGCTACGATTTAGGTGTGGTTACAGATGACGCAAAAGTTACAATGGGCGATAAGAGCGTTGAAATTTCTGAAATCCTCAAAAAGTGGACTGCTCCGCTTGAAAAAGTATTCCCAACGCAGGCAGAATGCCCTGAAATTGAAGTCGATGCAAAGTTATATACAGAAAGAAATACAAAATCACCTGCAATAAAAACAGCAAAACCCAAGGTATTTATCCCCGTATTCCCGGGTACAAACTGCGAGGTTGACACCGCAAGAGCCTTTGAAAAGGCGGGTGCAGAGGTTGAAATGCTCATTGTAAACAACCTCACATCAAAGGGAATTGAGGAAACAATCGTTAAAATGGAGCAGATTATCAAATCATCGCAGATGATTATGCTGCCGGGCGGCTTCTCGGGCGGTGACGAACCCGATGGTTCGGGCAAGTTTATCGCAACGACGCTTCGCAATCCGAGAATTGCCGACGCAGTAAACGATCTTCTCAAAAACCGCGACGGACTTATGCTCGGTATCTGCAACGGCTTCCAAGCCCTCATAAAGCTCGGACTTGTTCCCTACGGCGAAATCCGTGAGCTCAAGCCAAGCGACCCGACGCTTACATTTAACACAATCGGACGCCACATTTCTCATATGGCTTATACGAGAGTTACCTCCGTTAAGTCGCCGTGGTTTGCAAATGTAAATGCAGGCGATGTGTTTGCCGTTCCCGTATCGCACGGTGAGGGAAGATTTATGGCTGACATCAAAACGGTAAAGGCACTTGCACAAAACGGTCAGATCGCTACGCAGTATGTTGATTTAAGCGGAAACCCAAGCGACGATATTGCCTACAATGTAAACGGTTCGGTTTGTGCAATAGAGGGTATAACATCTCCCGACGGCCGTGTTCTCGGAAAAATGGGACACAGCGAAAGAAAGGGCGAAAACCTCTACAAAAATGTTCCGTTTGAAAAAGACCAGCAGATTTTTGAAAGCGGAGTAAAATATTTTAAGTAATTTAACACAAAACAAAAAGGCGGAACGCAGTATATATGCGTTCCGTCCTTTATATTTTGATATTTTTTTGCAGTATGAGTTACTTTACTTTTTTTTGTGCAAATTTTCGTTCATTTTTTTAACATTATGTTTATAGAAAATAAATTGAGTAATCCAGATAACAACAAATATAATAATGAATACAGCAAAGTAGCTTATTGCCCCGAAAATACTGTGTTCCATCCAATGCGAAAAATATGCAATAGGCATCATTGCAAAAGAAATAATCAAAAAGTAAACACCTGTTTGCTTTGCTATACTCCAATCATTTAATTCCCATATTACAGAGCTTGCAGAAAATACAACGCCGAGAATTCCCGTTAACAATGTCTGCAAAATAACCGCGTTAATTTCGCTTCCCGTAACCTTGATTAAATCAGGAACACAAGGAGAATAATATCCGTTTGCAAATATAAGAGATAATAAAATTGTTATAACATATCCTATTGCAACACCGATGGGAAAGCCTAAAATACCACGCAAAAAAATTTTCTTTTTCATTTTGTTCACCTCACAACCCTAATAATTTTTTTATTTTTTTGACATACCGTCTTGAAACATAAGTCACTGTACCGTTTGACAGTCTGACGCATATTGTGCCTGCAAAATTTAAGTCAAAATTTTCAACCTTTTTTAAATTTATAACCTCGGAGTTTGATATACGCACAAATTGTTTCTGATTAAGTCTTTCTTCCATTTCATACAGCCTTTTGCGTAAAGCGTATTCTCCTTTATTTGTAACTGCAAAAACCTTTCCGCCATTTGCATATACTTGGATTAAATCATTTTCTTCCAACATTTCAACTTTACCGTTTTTTATCCCCGTAATTATATCAGGTATATTTTCGGATAAATTTTTAGCAATAATCCTGACTTCTTCATTCATATCAGCGGTTAGAATAATTACTTTTGTTTCGGTATATGTGCTGTCGAGTTTTATTTCAACCTCCATTATGACGACCTCCTCTCTGCCTTGTTATTATAGAAAAAAACAAAATTGTTTTCAACAAATATTTAACAGTCGGTTGTTTTTTGAGCCTAATCGGTTATATTTTATATCCAAAATAAATACAAACAGCTTTTCTGACACAATAAAACAAAAAGGCGGAGAGCATATCAACTGCTCTCCGCCTGCAAATTATTTAATATTTTATCTGTTGCTGCTGTTGCCCCTGTATTTTGATCGTCCGAGACCGAGAATAAGAATAAAAATAGGATACAAAAATAAAAGTCCTATTGCAAACGCCGTGCCCTTTCCGTAGGAAAAAGCAAGGTGACGGCAGAAGAAAAACTGTAAAACAAAACAGCACAGCACAACAATATAGCGGATTGCCATTAAAAATACAGTACCTCCCGAGTAATAATCAGTACCGCTCAAAATAGCTGTAAGCACTCCGTTTGCTATGAGAAGCACCAGGTACAAGCCGAAAAATTTAGGCTTCCAAACAATTTTATATATTTTATATTCGCTGTAGATCGGGATAATGCTCTTCCAGCCAGACACATTCGCCTTTAAAAAAAGAAACCAAAAGGCGGCAATTTGCAGGACAAAAAGGGCTGTCTGCAAAAGAAACGAAAACAAATCAATCCCGGTAAAAACAAACACGGTGTTGCTCATAAAAACCTCTCAAAATATAATTATTAAAGTAATCCTAAAGCCAAACAACAGGCGTATCGGCTAAAACTCCGAAATAAGCATTTCACAGCTCAGCGGTTCAACATAAAGCTTGCCGTTTTCAAACTTTGAGCCGAACAGCGGCTTAGCGCTTGCGTATCCCGGCGGCGGGTCAATTACCGCCTCTTTGCCGTCCAAATTAAATGTGCAGTAAATAGACGAATGGCTGTCGTGGCGGATATACGCAATTCGGCGTTCTTTTGCGTAGGCACTTATAAAATCGCCGTCCCACAGCGCCGAGCAGGATTTACGCAGATTTCCGAGCTTTTTGTGCCATTCAATAAGCTCCTTATCCTCCTTGCCCCACGGATAGCAGCAGCGGTTAAACGGGTCACGGTAACCCTCCATTCCCGCTTCATCTCCGTAGTAAACACACGGAAATCCCGGCAGGGTGTACTGCATTGCGGCGGCAACCTTATAAATCTTTCTGCCCATTTCACGCTGTTCGTTCGACAGGTGAGTTTCAGCCTGCCACTTTCGGTCCCTGCCGTTAAGCGGCTCTCCCGCAATTACGGTAATCGCGCGCTCGGTGTCGTGCGTAGAAAGCGAGTTCATAAGCACACGCAGCACGGGACGGGGATAATTTTCTATTACGCTCATTATAGTGTTCATCGTCCATTTTGCGTCCTGTCCTCGGCAAAAATCAAGAATTGCGTTTCTGAAAACATAGTTCATAACCGAGTCAAGCTGATCTCCCAGCAAAAATTTGCGTCTTGCACCGTAGCTTTCCTTGTTGCTTGCGTCTTCCCAGACCTCGCCCACAATAAAAGCTTCGGGATTTTCCTCTTTTACGGATTTTCTGAGATTTTCCATAAATTCATCGGGCAGTTCGTCGGCAACATCGAGTCTCCAGCCCGAGTTTCCGAGACGCATAAATTTGCGGATTATTCCGTCCTTGCCGTTGATATATTCGTTAAAGGCGGGTGAGGTTTCAATTACCTCGGGCAAGGTGTAAAATCCCCACCAGCAGTTGTAGTTATCGGGCCACTCGTTAAATTTATACCAGTCAAAGTACGGCGAGTTTTTATCCCTGTACGCTCCTCCGTCGCCGTATCGTCCCGAGCGGTTAAAGTAAACGCTGTCCGAACCCGTGTGCGAAAACACGCCGTCGTTAATAACGTGGATTCCACGCTTTTTGGCCTCGGCACACAGCGTTTTAAAATCCTCCTCCGTGCCCAAAATCGGGTCAACATGAGAATAATCTCCCGTATCGTAGCGGTGATTTGAGTAAGCCTCCGATATTGGGTTAAGATAAATACAGCTAACCCCTAAACTCTCTATATAATCAAGCTTTTGAGTAATTCCCTTGAGGTCGCCCATAAAAAAGTCGCTGTTTGTAATTTCTCCGTTTTCGTTCGGCTTCCATTCGGGCAGGGCGTACCAGTCGTCGTTGCGGGTATAGTCGGTTCTTTTTATATTCTTTTCCTCACCGCTGAAATTAAAGCGGTCGGGAAAAATCTGATACATAATTCCGCCCACAGGCCAGCTCGGCGTCTTAAAGCCTTTTTTGTAGCAGGTAATCTGCCAGCTTCTGCCCGGAGACTCTTCTATTGAGCTTATTTTGTAGGGATCTGACGGCACGATATAGCGAATGCCGAAAGCGGTGTCAAGCTTAAATCCGTACCAGTACAAGCCGATTTTATGCGGAGTAAAGTCACATTCCCAAATTTCCGTGCTGTCGTCAAAGTTGCCGCACCAAATCAGATTAGTGAACATCCAGTTATAATCGTAGTCATATTTTACGCACAGCTCCGCCTTTTGCGTGTGAAGTTCTCTCGGAACAAGTATTCTGAGATGAATTTTTGTGTCCTGTTCAACCGCACCGAACGGAGAGCGGTAGTAAATTTTCTGTGAATTAAAAGGAACGGGCATATAATCACTTCCTGTAATCAATAATATTCCGCAAAAATGTTTTTGATAAACATAATATTACATAAAATCTCAATGCTGCAATAAAGCCCATAATCAAACCTATTCTATCATAATTATGTAAAAATTTCAAATAAAATAAAAAAATCAAAAAAATCCGTAAATTAATGGTATTGTTTTACAAAAAAACTGCAAAAAAATAAAAATCCTCTTTTATCTTTTAATATTTTATATTATAATTTAAAATGGAAGTTTATAAAAATTTTTTAGCATTGGTGGGTCTAAAATGGCAAAAAAGAGAGTCAGTGTCCAAATAGAGGGCAGAAGCTACGCACTCATAACCTCTGATGAACAAAAGTATGTTGAATCTGTTGCCGATGAAATCACAAAACGCATCAGAAAGGCGGCACAGACGGGCCGTCACCTCGACACGCGTGACTGTGCGATTCTGGTTGCTCTTGATTTGTGCGACGACAGAAACAAGGCTCTTAAAAAGAATAAGGAAATGGTCGGCAAAGCGGACAAAATTATTCAAAACACAAACGAGCTTAACAAATACTGCAAGGATTACAAGGAAAAGCTTACCGAAGCAATCAACGAGAACACAAGCCTTGTGCGCCGCGTAAGAGCCCTTGAAAAACAGTTAAAGGTGCTGTCAGACGAAAACGAAGAGCTAAAGTCGATGTTAAAGACTGACATAGATGCAATCCCTCATGAAAAAACGCCCGAAGAAAAAAAGGCTGAAAAAATGATGGGATATGTTCCGATGCAGCAATGCTCTTTGTTTGACGAGGACGGCAAAAAGTAATATGAAAAAAATTGAGATTCTTGCACCCGTCGGAGGATACGACAGCCTTGAGGCTGCCGTGAGAAGCGGAGCGGACGCGGTTTATCTCGGAGAAAAATCATTTTCCGCCCGTTCGTCAGCCAAAAATTTCGACGGTGACGAGCTTAAGAACGCCGTTGCCTACTGCCATATTCACGGCGTAAAGGTTTATGTAACAATAAATACGCTTGTCTTCGACGATGAGTTTGAAAGACTGAAAGACGCGATAATATCTGCCGCAAAGGCGGACGCCGACGCTTTGATAGTTCAAAATATGGGTGTTGCACGACTTGCAAAAAAAATCGCACCCGACCTTCCTCTTCACGCTTCAACTCAAATGAGTATCCACACGGCGTCGGGAGTTAAGGCGTTGTATGAGCTTGGTTTTAAGCGCGTTGTGCTTTCAAGGGAAATGAGCCTTGAAGAAATCAAAAAATGTGCCGAAATTCCCATTGAACTTGAGGTCTTTGTACACGGAGCGCTGTGTATGAGCGTGTCGGGGCAGTGCTTTTTCAGCGCGATGCTCGGTTCACGCAGCGGCAACCGCGGAGCCTGTGCCCAGACCTGCCGTCTGCCGTTTTCGGTGGGAGGAAAAAAGGGCGGCTACGCACTCAGCTTAAAGGACAATTCTCTTATAAGTCATATAGGGGAGCTTGAAAAAATCGGAGTTGCGTCGGCAAAAATCGAGGGCAGAATGAAGCGCCCCGAGTATGTTTCCGCCGCCGTCAGAGCGTGCAGAGAACAGCGTGACAACGGTTTTGTAAGCGATGAAACGGCAAGTGTCTTGAGGAGCGTTTTTTCACGAACGGGCTTTACCGATGGCTATCTTACGGGACATCTCGGCAAAGAAATGTTCGGAACAAGAACAAAGAGCGATGTGGTTTCAGCCGATGAAAAGCTGTTTTCGTCAATTCGAATGAGCTATAAGGACGAGATTCAGAATATCGAGATAAAAGGAAAGTTTACCGCAAGGATAGGTCAAAATGCCGTGCTTAAAATCACGGACGGACAGCACAGCGTTGAAGTGTACTCCGAATCGGTCTGTGAGCCTGCCCGAAAAATTTCGCTTGACCCCGAAAAATGCAGATTACAGCTTACAAAAACAGGAGGTACTGCGTATCGCTTTGAAAGTCTTGAAATTGATACAGACGATAATATATCACTGCCTCTTTCCGCTCTCAACGCATTAAGGCGTAAAGCACTCTCAAAACTTGATGAAATGCGGAAAACCGATCATAATTATACCGTAAACGACATAGAAATTTTTAAGGGAATAAATAAATTCACTCCTTTGAAAAAAACGGTGAGAGCAAGGGTTTACACCGCAAAAATAGGTACAGGCTTTAAGGAATGTGAAATTGTATTTGTGCCGTTGTTTTCGGAAATAGAAGAAATAAAACGGCTGAAGTCCGAGGGATATAATGTCGGTGTCGAGATTCCCCGAGGAATGTTCGGACGGGAAGAAAAGATTGATGCGTCACTTAAAAAAATTAAGGAAGCGGGCATAAGCGATGTGCTGTGCCATAATATAGGCGCCGTGTATCAGACAAAGGCACACAACCTCACGCCTCACGGCGGTTTCGGACTTAACATTGTAAACACATATGACCTGCTGTGGGCTGAGGATTACGGATTAAAGAGCGTAGAACTCAGCTTTGAGCTTACCTTTGAGAGGATTAACAAGCTCGGAGGATGTGTTGACAGGGGTATTATAAACTATGGTTATCTTCCTCTTATGCTTTGCCGCAACTGTCCGAACAAGAGTATCGGTATGGATTGCAAAACTTGCAAAAATCACTCAAAAATGCAGGATAGAATGGGCAAGCAGTTTACCCTCAAATGCGACGGAAACTGCACGGAAGTCTTAAATTGCGTGCCGCTTTTTATTGCTCGTGAGGAAATTTCAAAACTTTCAACATCTTTTAACATTTTATGCTTTAATGTTGAAAACTATGTGGAAAGCGTGGAAAACATTAAGGATTTTAACAGCTTTTCGATGTTAAAAGGAAAATTCACACGAGGTTTATATAAAAGAGGTGTTGAATAGTATGTCAAAAGTGTTGAAAGGATTAAAATTTTAAAAAGGAATTATTTTAATTTCTTTACCCGAAAATTACAAATTCGTAATATTCTTTATAAAAATTGGAATATAGAATTATAAAAATTTTTATGAATTATAATTGCAAAAAAATGCAAGAAATGAAGGATGATGAAAATGGAAATCAAAATAAAGAAGCTAAAAGATAACGCAAAAATCCCCAAAAGAGCTACCGACGGCTCAGCGGGAATGGACCTGTACGCCTGTATTGACGAGAGCATTACGCTTGCTCCCGGTCAGCTTGCCGTTGTGCCGACAGGCATTGCAATCGAGCTTCCGAACAACGGCTGTGCGGCTTTTCTTTATGCCCGCAGCGGACTTGGCGTAAAACACGGTATCTGCCTTTCAAACGGCGTCGGTGTCATTGACAGCGACTACAGGGGAGAGATCTGCGCGGGTTTGTGCAATGTATCGGACAAGCCTTATACGATCGAGCCTTTTGAGCGTGTGTGCCAAATGGTAATCGCGCCTGTTTTGACTCCCGATGTCGTTGAGGCAGAGGAGCTTGACGATACGGTTCGCAGCGACGGCGGTTTCGGTTCGACGGGAAGTTTTTAGTTGGTATCGGTATAGTAAAAGTAAAATCGTAAAAACGCTTTTAAGGAGATGTAACTGATGATTACGCTGACAGAAACAGACATAATACAGCTTTTAAGAAAAAACAATCTTAACGCTGATACTTTACAGGAAAATGTCGTTGAGCTGCTTTGCAAAAAAAATTTAAGGCTTGCAACGGCGGAGAGCTGTACGGGCGGACTTGTAAGCGAGAGAATAACAAGGGTCAGCGGCTCAAGCAAGGTATTTGAATGCGGGATTTGCTCCTACTCAAACAAGGTTAAAGAGAGCGTTTTGGGTGTCAGCGGCGAAACACTGAGCGTACTCGGTGCGGTGTCGGCGGAAACGGCAATACAAATGGCTGAGGGCGTCAAAAAGCTTTCGGGTGCTGATATAGCCGTAAGCACAACGGGCATTGCGGGTCCCACGGGAGGAACTCCCGAAAAGCCTGTCGGTCTTGTCTATTGCGGAGTTTGCACCGATGACAAGGCTTATGCGATAAAGCTTGATTTCAGCTCGGCTGCAAACAGAGCTAATGCCAGAAATTATATAAGAAAACTAACTTCTGATACCGTTTTGTTTACAATTTTGAGCATAATTTACGAGCAAATGTAAACTTAATCTAAGAAAAGTAAAAAAAACTTGTAAAAATAATGTTTATATGATAAAATTGGGTTGATACTGCGAAGTTGCGTGTATAATTGCGTAAGCGGTTGTACGGGCTTTGCAGATGAAATTAATATCCGTCAGAATGGAGTTGGTTTTATGGCACGAAGTGCAGGTGTTCTTCTTTCGATAACTTCACTTCCGTCCCCCTACGGTATAGGCACCATCGGCAAGGAAGCACGCAAGTTTGCCGACTTCCTGAAAAAGTCGGGTCAAACTGTTTGGCAGATTTTGCCTGTCGGTCCTACAAGCTACGGCGATTCACCTTATCAGTCGTTTTCGACCTACGCAGGTAATCCTTATATGATTGACCTTGATACTCTCTGTGATGAGGGGCTTCTTACAAAGGAGCAGATCGAAAGCTTTGACTGGGGCTCAAATGACGCCGAGGTTGATTATGAAAAAATTTACAACAGCAGATTTGAAGTGTTAAAAATTGCATATAATAACTTCAAAGCCTGTGACCAAAAGGCGTTTACATCGTTTAAGCGTAAAAACAGCAAGTGGCTCAAAAACTACGCGCTTTACATGGCTGTTAAAAAGAGCTTTGATATGGTTTCGTGGACCGAGTGGCCCGATGAAGAAATCAAGATGCACGAGGAAGCAGCGGTTAAGCGTTATGAGCGTAAGCTGAAAGACGATGTTGAGTTTTGGAAATTTGTTCAGTTTAAATTTTATGAGCAGTGGGATTCTTTCCGTGAATATGTAAACGGTCTGGGCATCAAGATTTTGGGCGATATGCCCATTTATGTTGCCATGGACAGTGCGGATACATGGGCAAATCCCGAGCTGTTCCAGCTTTATGACGACGGTGACCCGATTGCGGTTGCAGGCTGTCCGCCGGATTATTTCTCGGCTACGGGTCAGCTTTGGGGCAATCCGCTTTATGATTGGGACTACCTTGAGCAAACGGACTATGAGTGGTGGTTTGAGCGTATCAAGGCGGCTTCAAAGCTTTATGATATAACGAGAATCGACCACTTCAGAGCTTTTGCAAGCTACTACTCAATTCCTTATCCCGCCGAAAACGCTGTTAACGGCGAATGGATAGTGGGACCGAGATATAAATTCTTCCAAATGATGGAGGAATATTTGGGCAAGATAGATATTGTCGCTGAGGATCTCGGAACTCTCACCCCCGATGTTACCGAGCTTATGGAGCAGACGGGCTATCCGGGAATGAAGGTGCTTGAGTTTGCGTTTGACAGCGGTGAAGAAAACGATTATCTTCCCCACAAATACACGGAAAACTGCGTTGTTTACACAGGTACTCACGACAACGATACTCTTATGGGCTGGCTTGAAACAGCGAAGCCCGAGGATATTGCGTTTGCGAGAAGCTACTGCAAAATGCCTGACGACGAGCCGTTTAACTGGGGTCTTATCAGAACAGCTTACGAAAGCAAGGCTGATATGGCTGTAATTCCCATGCAGGATATTCTCGGACTCGGCAAAGAGGCAAGAATGAACATTCCGTCAACTCTCGGCGGAAACTGGGTATGGCGACTTGAAAGCGACGCTCTTACCGAAGAGCTTGCAGATAAATTAAAAACAATGTCTGTAAATAGCGGACGATTGGAGGACTAAAATAATGGGTAATATCATGGAAAAGCTTGAGCTTACAGCACAGTCAATGTACTGCAAAAAAGTCGAAGAGCTTACTCCTGCCGAGCTTCATTATGCACTCGGCAAGGCTGTTATGGGCGAAATTGCAGATAACTGGGCAAAGAGCAAGGCTAAACACAACAGCGAACGCAGAGCCTACTATTTCTCTGCTGAGTTCCTTATGGGCAGAATGATGTACAACAACCTCTACTGCCTCGGAATCCTTGAAGATGTTAAGAAGATGCTCAAGAAAAAGGGCATTGATATCAATGTTTTCGAGGATATTGACGACGCTGCTCTCGGTAACGGCGGTCTCGGCAGACTTGCTGCCTGCTACCTTGACAGTGCGGCTACTCAGGAAGTACCGCTCGACGGCTACGGAATTCGCTACAAGTACGGTCTTTTCAAGCAGCTTATTGAAAACGGCAATCAGGTAGAGATAGCTGACGACTGGCAGAGATTTGAGGATCCGTGGTGCAACCGTGTTGAGGACGAAGCTGTAACAGTTTCCTTTAAGGATCAGACTGTTAAGGCTGTTCCCTATGATATGGCAGTTATCGGCTGCAAAACAGACAACATTAACACACTCCGCCTTTGGCAGGCTGAGCCGATAAATAGTTTTGACTTTACTGCATTTAACAATACAGAATACGACAAGGCTGTTAAGGAAAAGAACGACGCTGAGAATATCTCAATGGTTCTTTATCCTAACGACAACAAGTACGAGGGCAAGGTGCTCCGCTTAAAGCAGCAGTATTTCTTCTGCTCCGCTTCACTTCAGGATATTATGCGCCGCTACAAGGCAAAGCACGGCAACGATTTCAGCTTCTTTGCCAAGGAAAACGCAATCCAGCTTAACGATACTCACCCTGTATCCTGCGTTCCCGAGCTTGTAAGACTTCTTATGAACGAGGGTCAGGGCTTTGACGAAGCATTTGAAATCGCAAGAAAGACATGTGCTTATACTAACCACACAGTACTCGGCGAGGCACTTGAAAAGTGGCCCGCTGACCTTATGACACAGGTTATCCCTGAAATTTACCACATCATCTGCCTCATTGCAAACAAGTGCCAGGAAGAGCTCACAGCTAAGGGTGTAAGCGAAGAGATGAAGGCTAAGATGCGTATTGTTGACGGCAATGTTGTTCATATGGCAAGACTTGCAACTTATGCAGGCACATATGTAAACGGTGTTGCTCAGCTTCATACGGAAATTCTTAAGGACGATGTTCTCAAGGAGTGGTATCAGGTATATCCCGAGAGATTCCAGAACAAAACAAACGGTATCACACAGCGCCGTTGGCTCGGACTCTGCAACCCTGAGCTTTCCGCTCTTATTACAGAAAAGGTAGGCTCAGACGAGTGGCTTATTAACCTTCCGCTTATCTCAAAGCTCAACGACTGCATCGACGCAAGAACAATTACAAAGTTTAACAATGTCAAGAAGAAGAAAAAGGTTCAGCTTGCCGAGTACATCAAGAAGATGGACGGCTTTGACATTAACCCCGATTCAATTTTTGATATTCAGGTTAAGCGTCTTCACGAGTACAAAAGACAGCTTCTCAACGCTTTCTCAATTATGGCTATCTACTTCCGCTTAAAGGACGGCAAGCTTGAGAACTGGACTCCGACAACATTTATATTCGGTGCAAAGGCAGCTCCGGGCTATGCGAGAGCAAAGGCAATTATCAAGTATATCAATGAGATTGCAAATCTTGTAAACAACGATCCCGATACAAAGGACAAGCTTCAGGTTTACTTTATCTCAAACTACAATGTATCTTACGCAGAAAAGATTGTTGTTGCAGCTGATATTTCAGAGCAGACATCAACAGCAGGTCTTGAGGCTTCGGGTACAGGTAACATGAAGTTTATGCTCAACGGTGCTGTTACACTCGGCACATATGACGGTGCTAACATCGAAATCGCAGAGTGCGCAGGCGAAGAAAACGAGTATATCTTCGGCGCAAGAGTTGAGGATATCGAAAGACTCAAGGCTGAGGGCTACAACCCCAAGGCTCTCTATGAAGCTAACCCCGAAATGAAGAGAGTTGTTGACACACTTGTTGACGGAACATTCAGCGACGGCGGTGCTCAGGGCGAGGGCAGCTTTAGGGAGCTTTATGATTCACTTCTCAAGGATTCATCATGGCAGAAGGCAGACAACTACTTCCTCATGTATGACTTCCCGCTCTATGTTGAGGCAAAAATCAAGGCTAATGCCGATTATGCAGACCGCAAGGCGTTTGGCAAGAAGTGCTTGCTCAATGTTGCAAACGCAGGCAAGTTTACTTCCGACCGTGCTATCTTGGAATATGCTAAGGACATCTGGCACACATCTTACAAGGGTAAAAAGTAATTAGAGCCTGACGGCAGTTTTGTAATATTAAAAAATTAACAGTCGGTACGCCGCATATGCGGCTGCCGGCTGTTTTTGTTTCCTGCGAAGTTTTTTCAAAATTTAAAAAGTTTTTTGAAATTTTGCCGTAAATATAACTATTTCTTAACAAAATGAATAAATATTAAAATCAGTTAAAAAATATTTTAAAAATAAATAATAAAAAATCAGTAATAATTCTCATTTTTCTATTGACAAACAGTAAAGTATACAATATAATATTTTGTAATAAAAACACAACAAACAACAAATAACAAATACAAGGAGGTCTTATGAACAAAAACGCTTTATATAACATTGCCTGCGGACTGTTTGTGCTTACGGCAAGCGACGGCTCAAAGCAGAACGGCTGTATTATAAATACAGTTATGCAGGTTACATCAAGTCCCGTGAAAATCTCAATTACGGTCAACAAGTCAAATTTTACAACCGATATGATTTTAAAGACAAAACGCTTTAACATAAGCTGCATTGACGAGTCTGCCGATTTTGCGTTGTTTAAAAATTTCGGCTTTTCAAGCGGCAGGGATACAGATAAATTTGCCTACTTTAACGGGTATAAAACCGCCGAAAACGGTATAAACTATGTAACCGTTGGTACAAATGCGTATTTTTTGGCTAAAGTCACCGATACCGTTGATGTGGGAACACACCTGATTTTTGTTGCCGAGGTTGAAGATGCTGAGGTTTTGTCAGATACTCCGAGCGCCACATACTCGTATTATCACAAAAACATAAAACCGAAGCCGCAGGAAAACAAGTCGGAAAAAACACGCTGGGTCTGCAAAATATGCGGATATATATACGAGGGCGAAGAATTGCCCGAGGATTTTATTTGCCCGATTTGCAAGCACCCCGCGTCGGATTTTGAAAAAATATAAATAAAAAGGAAAAGGAGAATTATTATGCAGTTAAAAGGTTCAAAAACAGAAAAAAATCTTGAGGCCGCTTTTGCAGGCGAATCAATGGCAAGAAACAAGTATACCTACTATGCGTCAAAGGCAAAAAAGGACGGATATGTTCAGATTGCCGCCCTGTTTGAGGAAACAGCCGCAAACGAAAAGGAGCACGCAAAAATTTGGTTTAAGCTGTTGCACGACGGTATCGCCGGCACAGAGCTCAACCTAAAGGACGCCGCCGCAGGCGAAAACTACGAGTGGACAGATATGTACCCCACCTTTGCCAAAGAGGCAAGGGAAGAGGGCTTTGACCACATTGCTTCTCTCTTTGAAATGGTTGCAAAAATCGAAAAAGAGCACGAGGAACGCTACAAAAAGCTTCTTGCTAATGTTGAGGGCGGACTTGTTTTCTCAAAGGATGAGGATGTAATCTGGCAGTGCAGTAACTGCGGACACATTGTTATCGGCAAAAAAGCACCCGAGGTTTGCCCCGTTTGCTCTCATCCTCAGAGCTATTTCCAAATCAAGGCGGAAAACTATTAACGGAGTACCTCCGCTTGTAATTCGAGCAGAAAACATTGATTTTAATCAAGTTGCAAATGCCCGACAGCGGCGAGGGATATTTTTGTAAGCTTGCTTTAAGTACCTCCGTCCGTAATTCGAGCAGAAAGCTTTGCTTTTTATTCAAGTTATGAATGCCCGACAGTTATGAGGGATATTTTCGTTAGCTTGCTTTGAGTACCGATTCAGGCAGAAATCATTAAAAACATTATAAAAAGAGGGGTGGATTTTCTGTAATCCACCCCTTTTGGTATATCAAGTTTTACTTATTCTGTTATAGGTTTATCATTTAAAAATAAAATGCTCAAATCTTTTTCTTGCAAAATTCCTTCATACAGCAGTTTTCGCACTTCGGGCTTCTTGCGGTGCATACCGCTCTGCCGTGAAGCACAAGCCTGTGGCAAAAATCGTTGCTTTCGCTTGGGTCAAGCAGATCACGCAGGATAAATTCAATCTTTTTCGCGTCTTTTAGGTCGTGCAGTCCGAGCCTGCGAGTAATGCGTATGCAGTGGGTATCCACCACAACGGCAGGTTTGCCGAACACATCGCCCACAACTAAATTTGCGGTCTTTCTGCCTATTCCCGGCAGTTTTGTTAAATCATCTATATTATCGGGGACCTTGCCGTCAAATTCGTCACGGAGCATTTTTGCAAGGGCAACTATGTCGTTTGACTTTGTTTTGTAAAGACCGCAGCTCTTTATGTATTCTGCTACCTCGTCTGGTGTTGCGTCTGCAAAATCGTCAACATTTTTAAACCTTTCAAACAGCGCGGGCGTTACCATATTGACCCTTGCGTCCGTGCATTGCGCCGCAAGACGGGTGGCAATCAAAAGCTGAAGCGGGTCTTTGTATTCAAGAGAGCAAATTGCGTCGGGATATTCTTTTTTCAGAGCCTGAACGGCGTTTGCCGCTATTTGTTTTTTTGTCAAAATAAATCACCTCGTTGCACAATTATTGTATCATAAGTCTTGCGGTA
>CALYBM010000103.1 GCA_944412525.1 uncultured Ruminococcus sp.
TTGTAAGCATAACAGGCAAATAGGCAATCATAATGTTTGAAGCGTTTTCTATTACAACTGCAACAGTCTTAATCACATTTACGGCAGGCATTACAATTGCACAGGTTATACAAAGTGTAGAAACGATGTTTATTGTATTGGAAATATCGTTTGAAAGCGAGCCTTTGTAGGCTGTCAGAATTGAACATATTAAAAGCAATCCTGTAATGTTTATAAGCCCACGAAGCGGAGATGACGAGTTCTGCGACGCCATATTCGCGATTTCTGCTACTATTGAAATAAAGCTTATTTCAGAGAGCTTTTCGGGGTCTGCACTGTCAGCACCGATATTGCCGAGGCTTTCTTTTGCATCATCCGACAGACTGTCATATATGCCCGAAAGGTCATACAGCATTGAATTTTCCTCTGCTCCGACAGAATAAACCGACAACATAACCAAAGCTGCTGCGGTTATTAATACGGTCAAAAATTTTTTCACTTCTTTGCCTCCAAAATGAGGGATTGAGGCCGAACAGCCTCTGTTTAATTGATATAAACAGTCTTTTCTACCCTGCCGTGAGCGATAATACGGTATTTAAAATATCGGAATATAACGGCAGAGCAGTTATGGTAACCATTATTTTCCCGGCAAGCGACACATTGTTTGCAAGCGACTGACTGCCCGCATCCTTGCAGGTATTAACGGCAAATTCCGTTATCAAACAGATACCGATTACCTTTAACAAGATTACTACATAGCTTGTACTGATTTGTGATGCCGCTATTATACTGTTTAATGTATCTATTACGGCAGACACCTGTGACAGAACAGCAAACAAAACTAATACCGAACAGGATAATCCGAGCATTAATGCAATTTCGCCGTTTTTCGGTTTAAGCATAACCATTATGATTACGGCTACCACAGCAAGAACACTGATTGATAAAATATTCATTTTTCTAAAAACCAAACAGTTGTTTTATTGTTGTAAACAACGAGCTTATCTGAGTTATTATAAGCGTAAGCACTACTATAAGTCCTGCAAGAGATGTGAGCATCGCCTGCTCCTCTCTGCCGCTGCGGATTAAAAGCTGACTGAGCACCGCCACGATTATTCCGACTGCCGCAATTTTAAAAATAAGTTCAACATCCATTTTTACCTCTTAAATTATCATCAGAGCCACTGCCGTCCCGACAAAAAAGCCCATCGTTTTATAGAGCTTAGATTTATTTTTTATTTCTGCTTCCGCGTTTTCAAGCTGTTTTTTAAAGATTTCCTCATAAAGCTCAAGATGCTTGAGCTGTCCCTCGACATCTGTTTTTCCGAGCTGTTCTCCAAACTCAAGCAAAAGCTGTTTATCGTTTTTGTTAAGTCCGAATTTGCTCGGTATTGCTTCTGTATTCTTACTCCACACGGCACTAAACGGCAAATTTTCTTCGTTATTAAGATCGAAAAAATCAAGCTCTGCCGTACTCGCACAAAGTGATGTGAGGGTAAAAATATCTGCTGTGCTGTAACGAAGCTGTACGGATAGGGACGATGAGAAATTTATAATTTTTTTATAGAATTCTCTGTACAGAAACAGCCTTTTTGAGTAGAGCAATCCCACTAAAGTACCCGAAATTACAAGCAAAAAACCTCCCAATATTTTAAGAGCCAAATATCTCACCTGCTTCGGATATTTTTGTAATTTTTCCGGGAGATTTTTTATCCGACAGAAAAACAACCTTTGAAAACGCACCTGTTTTAAAAATTTTTCTTACATTCTCTTTGTGTTTCAGCTCAAATTCGTTTGCCGCATGAACGGTTGAGATAACCGACACACCGCTGTTTACCGTGTGCTCTATCGCGGCTATATCTTCGACGGCACCGATTTCGTCGCAAATTATAATATCAGGAGCCATGCTTCTCACTGCCTGAAGCATAGCGTCGCTCTTTTTGTAGGAATCGTACACATCGCACATCCCGACATCATTGCAAAAACAACCCGATACAGCTCCCGCAAGCTCTCCTCTCTCGTCAATCAGGGCAATGTTTTTGGCGTGCTTTGTTGACAGAATCCTTGCCATATCACGCAGCACGGTGGTTTTGCCTGAACAAGGCGGTCCGCATATCAATAATCCTGAGGTTATGCTGCCGAGCCTGTTTAAAAGATTAACCGAACAATCTCTGTGTTCTCTTGCAATTCTGATATTTATTGATGTAATATCACGAATATTTGTGATTTTGCCGCCGCTTATGACTGCCGTACCGCAAATTCCCGCACGGTGTCCGCCGTACATCGTTACAAATCCGTTTATGATTTCATTTTGTCTTGTATAAACCGAATAATTGCATATATTCTGAAATGTATCTGCTATATCTGCCCTGCTGACTGTAAGCATAGCACCGTCTATCGGAGTGCTTGAAAGTCCTCCCGACGATGTAACATAGTATGTAATGTCAGAACAAACAACGCAAAGCGGTCTGTTAATTCGCAGGCGTATCTCCTGAGCTTTTGTTTCAAGCTGACCGCAAAGCGGCATAAGCTTTTTGTTTATTGCGGGACTTAAGCATTTAACTGCCTGTAAAAGACGACCCTTATCTTCAATTCTTGTCATTTTAAATTCCTCCAGAGTTGATTGACTTAATAAATACTATGTTGACAAGCATAAAAATATGACCTCGGCAGAAAAATCTGTCAAGGTCATAAATAGGTCAAATATATTTACTTTTACACACAATTACGGATTACGGCATTCCTGCCGCGGCAGTTATTTTGAAAGAAAGTAATTCATCATCGTAAAGCCTTTTTCAATATAATTGCCCGTCTTAGCCGCTTCCTTTTCACAGAAACAGCTTACACCGCTGTTGGTTTCATTCTTACTGCTGTATATAAGGTACGGCACAGCATTTGAATTGTGTGTTCTTATTGCGATAGGTGTCGGATGATCGGGACATACAAGCACGGCAAAATCATCAACGCTTTTTAAATACTCGGTAACGGGAGCAAGAATGTGCTTGTCAATAAGCTCAATAGCCTTAACCTTGTTTTCAACTTCTCCGCGGTGACCGCATTCATCGGGAGCTTCAACATGGACATAAACAAAATCTGCTCCGTTTTTAAATTCCTCTATTGCCGCCTTGCACTTACCGTCAAAGTTTGTATCGATATAGCCCGTAGCACCGTCAACATCAACGCTCTTCATTCCCGCACAAATTGCTATGCCCTTGAGGAGGTCAACTGCCGAAATCATACTGCCCTTTTTGCCGAACTTTTCAAAGAAACTGTCAAGACGGGGCTTTGTTCCCTCTCCCCAAAGCCAAATAGAGTTTGCGGGGTGTTTGCCGTTTGCTACTCTTTCCTTGTTGAGCGGGTGATCTTTGAGCAGATCATAGCTCTTTTTCATAAGCTCGTAAAGCTTTGCCGTGTCATCACCCTTTGGTATATAATCGGCGATAACTCGGTTTGAAATATCGTGCGGAGGCGTAAGCACACCCGGATGTGGATTTCCGTTACTCCACACAAGGCAGTGACGGTAGGATACGCCCGAATAAAACTTGAATGTATCATCTCCGAGATTTTCCTGAAGATAATCTATCAATATTTTAGCGTCCTGCGTTGAAATATCTCCTCCGCAGTAATCAACCATAGTTTTGTCCTCGTACTTTTCCTCATCGGACAAAGTTACAAGGTTGCATCTGAGTGTAACATCGGTATCTTTCAGGTCAATTCCGATGCTTGCCGCCTCAAGCGGAGAACGGCCGCTGTAGTATATTGCGGGCTCATAGCCGAGTACTGCCAGATTTGCCACATCACTGCCAGGCTTAAGTCCCGGTGCAACCGTCTTAACCATTCCTACCTCACCTTTTGCGGCAAGGCTGTCCATACAAGGCTTTACAGCCTTTTCCATAGGTGTTTTATTTCCGAGCTCCGAAATCGGCTCATCAGCCATTCCGTCGCAAAGCATTACAAAATATTTCATATTAAATACCTCTTATTTCTGCAAAGTACCAAGACTTGCACATTTTAAATACGCGTTAATAAAGCCGTCAAGGTCGCCGTCCATTACCGCCTGAATATTTCCTGTTTCATATCCTGTTCGGTGATCCTTTACCATTGTGTACGGCATAAATACATAGCTTCTGATTTGAGAACCCCATGTAATTTCCTTTTGCACGCCCTTTATATCCTCAATCTTTTCAAGATGCTCACGCTCTTTAATTTCCACAAGCTTTGAAATAAGCATTTTCATGGCGACATCACGGTTTTGATACTGACTTCGCTCAACCTGACTTGCAACCACGATACCCGTCGGAATATGCGTAAGACGAACAGCGGACGAGGTTTTGTTGACCTTCTGACCTCCCGCACCGCTTGCGCGGTAAACATCCATCTTGATGTCCTCGGGAGCTATGTGGACCTGAATATTATCATCCATTTCGGGCATAACCTCTAATGAAGAGAAGCTTGTGTGGCGCCTTCCTGCGGAGTCAAACGGAGATACACGAACAAGTCGGTGCACGCCGGCTTCGCTTTTAAGATAACCGTATGCGTTTTCTCCCTCAATGAGCAGTACAGCACTTTTAAGTCCTGCCTCATCTCCGTCAAGATAGTCAACCTCTTTTACCTTAAAGCCGTGAGCCTCCGCCCAACGGGTGTACATTCTGTAAAGCATTTCCGCCCAATCCTGAGCTTCGGTTCCGCCTGAACCTGCATGGAAAGTAAGAATTGCATTATTCTTATCGTATTCACCCGTCAAAAGTGTTTGAAGTCTTTGCTTTTCAAGATTATCCTTAACGGCTTCTACTTCTTTTTCGGCTTCTTCCAAAAGCGACAAATCCTCTTCTTCATTTGCAAGCTCAATCAAGGTGCATGTATCCTCGTACTTTGAAACGAGCTCGTTATATGCTTCGACCTTGCCCTTTAAGGCACCGGTTCTCTGCAAAACTTTCTGAGAATTTTCTATATCATCCCAAAATCCGGGTTCAGTAGCCTTTAACTCAAGCTGTTGAATTTCAGACAACATTCCGTTCATTCCGAGTGCGTCTGATAAATCGTCAATTTCGGGCTTGAGTGCCTGAAGACTGAGCAGTAATTCTTCAAACTGTACCATAAACACATACCTTTCTGATGAATATACTTGTTATACTACAATTTGTTATTATATCAAATTTTTCGAAAAATGTAAACTTATATTTAAATAAATTATTGTTGTTGCAATTATTGCTTATTTTTGATATAATTGGTCTATAAAAGAATATACGGAGGAAATTATGGAGTTTACTAAATACAAATGCCCCGTATGTAATGAATATTTTAAAAGCGGTGACGATATTGTCGTGTGTCCCGAATGCGGAGCACCTCATCACAGAGAATGCTATGAAAATACGGGTCACTGCTTTTATGAGGACAAACATTCGGACAGCTTTTCTTTTGAACAAGTATCAGATGACGGTTCAGGCACTCAAAACGGTGAAAGCGAAAACACGGTCATTTGCAAAAACTGCGGCTTTGAAAACGAGAAAGCTACTTTTTACTGCCAAAAATGCGGGTTCCCGCTTAGTGAGCAGGATAGAAAACAAAACACTTCTGATAACACGCAAAATAATCCAAACGGAGCTCCTTTCGGTCAGGGCATGCCACCGTTCGGTTTCGGAGGAAATTCAGCGTTCTTTGACCCCATGGCAGGCATTAACAGCAATGAACCTATCGCGGAAAATGTCACTGCCGGTGAAATGTCAAAATTTATCGGAAAAAGCACACCTTATTTTATGCTGGTTTTTAATCGCATAAAGAAACTCGGAGCCTCGAAATTTAATTTTGCAGCATTTTTATTTTCGGGTATTTATTTCTTATACAGAAAAATGATTGTACCCGGAATAATTATAACTCTGATTGTCATCGGGCTGACTGTTGCGGAAACTTTCATTCAACTTATGCCCGAATACCAAACACTTATTAAAACAGTTACAGAAATGACGAACGGAGTGCAGATGTTTTATACCTTTTCTCTGTCGTCGGTATTTTCAATAGAGCAGGTAATGTTTTTATACCTACCGTACCTTTTGGGATTGTTAAAGGGTATAATCATGATAATTTGCGGTTTGACTGCAAACAGAACATACTACAAACACTGCTCGAAAAAAATAAATTTGATAAAACAAAATACAAAAAGCGTTAACATAAACAGCGAGTTAGAACACAGCGGCGGAGTTAATCTTGCTCTTGCAGTTTGTTTCGGAGCGGCATATGTGATCATTACCTATTTACCGCTTTTTATTAACATTTAAAAATTTCGGAGGGTTAAGATGAAGATAACAAAAGCAGTTATACCCGCGGCAGGTTTGGGTACACGGGTACTTCCCGCAACTAAGAATATGCCTAAAGAGATGTTTCCTATAGTAGATAAGCCTACTATTCAATATATAGTTGAAGAAGCTGTCGCTGCGGGCATCACAGATATTTTGATAATCACAAACAGGGGCAAAGGACTTATTGAAGATCATTTCGACGCATCTCCCGAACTTGAGGCAATGCTTGAAAAAAGCGGTAAACTTGATTTTCTCGAAACAGTCAGAAGCATATCAAACCTTGCAAACATTACTTTCATAAGACAAAAAGAAATGAAAGGTCTCGGACATGCTGTGCTTAAGGCTAAATCCTTTGTCGGAAACGAACCTTTCGCCGTTATGTACGGCGATGGAGTTATTGTTAGCAAAACCCCCGCCATTAAACAGCTTATCGACTGCTACGGAGAATACGGCGAAGGTGTTGTGGGTGTTAAGCTTGTGCCTGAGGAAGAAATACACAAATACGGTTGTTTAAAGGTTGAAAAACTTCACGACAATGTATTCAAGTGTACAGATATGAAAGAAAAGCCTCAAACTAAAGAAGAGATACTTTCATTATATTCGATACTTGACAGATGTGTACTGCCACCCGAGATTTTTGAAATTCTTGAACATACTAAGCCGGGTGCGGGCGGTGAAATTCAACTTACCGACGCAATGAGAGAAATTGCCCTGACAAAAGGTATGACTGCCGTTGAATTTGAAGGCAAAAGATACGATATGGGCAATAAATTCGGAATTTTACAGGCTCAGATTGAAGTAGGTCTGTGCCATCCCGAAACCCGCGATCAGCTAAAACAATATATAAAGGAAATTGCGAAAACCCTGTAAAAATAAAAGCTTTAGCTTATTTATACTGAAAACAATTAAAAATATAAAAAACGAATTAAAGTTAAACCTCCCGAAATAACAATGGTGTTATTTCGGGAGGTTTTGTGCTTAAAAACAATAAAAGCAAAACAAATTTAATTTGCTGTATACTCAAAAAATTTGCGGTGTTTTCAAAATATTTTTCAGATACCTTATCAAATATAATTATTCCAAAATAGGTATTTGTAACGGAGTGTGATTTTCATAAATTGTATAGTGAGTAAAACCTGCGTTTTTTGCGACCTCTAATCCCTGTTTTATGCCTTTTCCTACAAAATCAACACTATGAGAGTCAGTACCGACCGTTATGTACTCCCCGCCCAGTTCTTTGAACCTATGGACCAATTTTTGATCAGGCAATGTAGATTTTAAGTCTTTGAACAAACCCGAAACGTTAATTTCCAAAGCTTTATTATTCCTAATCAGAATTTTAAAAATATTGTCAATTTGATCTTGAAACGGTGAAAGGTCAGGAATTTCACCTGTTTTTGCCTTGATATAACGAAGCGGATATGTAAGATGAGCAAGGCTGTCAAAATGCTCAAAACTTGCTGTTTCTGCAAGTTCATCAAAATACAGTTTCAAAATTTCATCAACGCTTATGCGTGAATAGTCTATAAAGTAGAAATCTTTCATACCTCTTAAATTGTGCACGGATGCAAGCGTAAAATCGCTTGCTCCGTAGGCTAACGCCCTTTTTGTAAGCTCAATATCGTGCATAGGTTCTCCGAGCTCAATTCCGCAAAGAACTTTTAATTTTGTTGCATATTTTTTCTTAGCCGCCAAGGTGTCCGAAATTGATTTCGGTATAAGCTCGTCAAAACTTCCGTATTCACACTTTGCCCCCTCGCCTATCATAGGTGCCTCGCAGTGGTCAGTGATCGCAACAGCGTATAAACCGCCTTTTATTGCACTTTCACACATTTCATCCACAGAGTTTTGTGCGTCAAAAGAATTATCGGAATGCATATGCAGGTCACATAGTTTCATAAGCTTGATACCTCCCAAAAAAATAATATCATAATAATTAAATTTATGCAATATTAGCCTTTACATTAGTCAAAAATCAGTATATAATTAACGACAATGATACTATATATATTTTTATAGAGCTTTTTGCGGAATATTGCAAGTTTTAAATTTTGTTCCTGCAAAAACAGGAGGTTTTTATGAAAGCAATCATTACAGTTATCGGAAAAGACGCTGTAGGAATTTTGGCAAAGGTCTCGGACGCCTGTGCAAAAGCAGATGTCAACATTGTTGAGGTTACGCAAAGCGTGCTTCAGGATATGTTTGCAATGGTTATGCTTGTTGAAATTGACAAATCAAATATTGGTTTTGAGCAGCTTAAAGAAAATCTGGAAAAGGTCGGCGAGGCAAGCGGCACTAAGATCCACGTTATGCACGAGGATATATTTAACAGTATGCATAAGATATAAGCAAAGGGCTGAAAGGATAGAACACTACTATGTTAGAAACCAAGGATATACTTGAAACCATAAATATGATAGACAACGAAAACCTTGATGTCAGGACAATCACTATGGGTATTTCGTTGCTCGACTGTATTGATGAGGATATCGACAAGGCTTGCACAAAGGTATATGACAAAATATGCCGTTCTGCAAAGGATCTCGTTAAGACGGGTGAAGATATTCAAAGCGAGTACGGTATTCCGATTATTCACAAGAGAATTTCCGTTACACCCATCGGCATGGTTGCGGCCCCCTGCCAAAGCAAAAACGTTGTAAAGTTTGCTCATGCGCTTGACAAAGCGGCAAAGGAACTCGGCGTAAACTTTGTAGGCGGTTATTCCGCTCTTGTTCAAAAGGGCTTTGCAAGCGGTGACTACGCTCTTATAGAGAGCATACCCCAGGCATTGAGCGAAACCGATTTTGTATGCTCATCGGTAAATATCGGTTCCACCAAAGCCGGAATCAATATGGACGCCGTAAAAATGATGGGAAAAATAGTTAAACAGACCGCGGAGATTACGGCAGACAGAAATTGCATAGGTGCCGCAAAACTTGTTGTATTTTGTAATGCACCTGAAGATAACCCGTTTATGGCAGGTGCTTTCCACGGTGTGGGCGAAGCTGACACCGTCATAAATGTCGGCGTTTCGGGTCCGGGAGTTGTCAGAGCGGCTCTCGCCAAAGACGGCAAGGGCAAGGATATCACCGAAATTGCCGATATGGTTAAGAAAACAGCTTTTAAAATCACCCGCATGGGTCAGCTTGTTGCACAGGAAGCAAGCAAGCGGCTCTGCGTGCCGTTCGGTATTGTTGACCTATCACTCGCGCCTACTCCCGCAGTAGGCGACAGTGTTGCATATATTCTTGAGGAAATGGGACTTGAGGTTTGCGGATGTCACGGAACAACCGCAGCTCTTGCTTTGCTTAATGACGCAGTCAAAAAGGGCGGCGTTATGGCTTCCTCTCATGTCGGTGGCTTGAGCGGTGCATTCATTCCTGTCACAGAAGACGCAGGTATGATAAATGCTGCACAAAAGGGCTATCTTGATATCACAAAGCTTGAATCAATGACAGCCGTATGCTCTGTAGGTCTTGACATGATTGTTGTGCCCGGAGATGTCACTCCGGAGGTTATTTCGGCAATTATTGCCGATGAAGCGGCTATAGGTATGGTTAACACCAAAACCACTGCCGTAAGACTGATTCCGGCCATCGGAAAGAAAGCTGGTGAAGAACTTAATTTCGGCGGACTTCTCGGCAGGGGTCCGGTAATGCCTGTGAGAAACGGCTCTCCGGAAATCTTTATTAAAAGAGGTGGAAGAATCCCTTCTCCTTTACAGGCACTCAAAAACTAAATTTGCTGAATAACGGCAGCAAGTAAGCGCCATTCAAATTCAGCATTTTGGGAGGTGTTGCTATTTGGAAAATATGATCAAAAAAATTGTTGAAGCCGACAACGAAGCAAAAGCCATGGAGCAAAAAGTTCTTAAAGAAAAGGAAATGCTCACAAAACAGATTAATGAAGAAACTCAGAAAATTTATGATGAGTATATGAGCAAAGCCTTGGAAACAATTAAGAACAATGACGCTGCTGAAGAAAAAAAGGCGGATAAGCTTTGGGAAGAAATTCAAGGCAAGCAAAATTCTGCCCATATTAAGCTTCAGTCTGACTTTGAGCTTAATTGCGACAAGTGGGTCGATTCAATAGTTGAACGCACGCTTAAGTAACAATTTTAATTAATTTTCAGGAGGTGTGTGCAATTATGCCAAACACTTCTTTTGCCGTATTGACAAAAGCAAGGGCTAAATTCGGCAAACGGCTTACCGAAAAGGACTACAATAATCTTCTGGCATGTCAAAGTGTTACGGAGGTTATGTCATATCTGAAATCATACACACATTATTCCGCTTCACTTCGTGATATAAACGAAAGGGATGTCCACAGAGGAATACTGGAGGCGTTGCTCAAGCAAAATCTTTTCTATGAATTTGATTCACTGTGCAGATATGACTCAAGCGTAACTGCCGGATTTTCCCGATATGTTATAGAAACGGTTGAGGTTGAACAGATTATACGATTTCTCGTTCTTTTAAATTCAAACTCCACCGAAAAGTTTATTTATCAGTTTCCCTCCTACTTTTCAAAACACACGGAAATTGATATAAACGGGCTTGCAAACGCAAAGGATTATGATGAATTTCTAAACGCCCTTACAAATTCGCCGTACTATGATATTCTCAAGAGTTTTTCACCGGACGAAAACGGGTGTCTTCATGTTTCCGAAATCGAAAACAAGCTATATGATTTTGTGTTTTCAAATATGTTTGAAACTATAAACAAAAAAACCAAAGGAAGAGAAAAACATGCTCTTCTCTCGTTTTTCTACACCATAAACGATTATAATATTTTCTCACGAATCTTGAGACTGAAAAAATATTATAATCTTTCCCCCGAAGCAATTAAATCTAACCTTTTGCTTAATTACTGCGATATAAGTCCGAAGGCTGTTGATATGATGTGCAGGGCGGAATCCTCGGCTGAAGTTTTCTCGGTAATGCAGTCAACGCACAACGGTAAGCTGATTGATAAAATCGGCTACGTATATGCGAGCGATATCAGTCCGAGAGTAAAATACAGACTTGCAAGAAAAAACATGTATTTTTCAAACAATCCGTCTGTAGTTATGATGTCTTATATGTTTGTTTCCGAAACAGAGCTTATGAATGTTGTAAGCCTTATTGAGGGAATAAGATATAAGCTTGATACTAAACTAATACAGTCATTGCTTATCTACTGATTAAGCCTGACTTCTAAAAAGAGGTGATTTTAACTTGGCTGTATCAACCATGCAAGCCGTAAGCATTATCGGTATGATGAAAGACATTGATAATGTTATTTCGGTTCTCGGCGAATCCGGTGTATTTCATCCGGATGATGTTTCGTCATTCTACAGTAACACAAAGGATTTTTCTCATCTTCAGACAAAGAACATCTATGCGGAACCGCTTACCAACCTCAAGACTTCTTTGGGACTGACTAAACGAAAGTTTAGTTTTGTTGATGTAAGCGAATTTAATCCGAGTTTTGAGGAAATGAAGATTTTTTCAAGCAAAACCTCGGAAGAAATAGACGCTCTTGTTGATGACAGGGAATTCATTACCGAACAGCTTATAGAAGCAAAAGAAAGTCTTGTTGACACAACCCATTTCATAGGTTTGGGAGTTGAAACGGAAAAGCTTTTAACGCTAAAGTATCTTAAAGCTCACTTCGGAAGACTCCCTAAAGAAAGCTATGAAAAGCTTTCTGCATACAAAAACAATCCTTATGTAGAATTTACCGTTACAAGCGAGGATAAGTCGTTTTATTGGGGTGTATATTTCACGCTTATTGACGACGGTTCCGAAGTGGACAGGATATTTTCCGGACTTTACTTTGAACAGTGCGATGTACTGGGAGTAAGCGACACGCCGAGAGTGCATCTCAAAAAGCTTGAAGAGCTTATACCTAAGCTTGAAGCAAAACTTAAGGATGCACAAAAAAGACTTGACACATACCTTGATATGCACGGCGAGCGTATAACAAGGTATCTTTCAAAACTTGAGGAGCTTTATCTTTACGGCAAAATCAGAACAAAGGCTCTTCAATACAACCAAAGTTTTATAATTGTCGGATGGGTGCCGTCTGAATTTGCAAAACCATTAAAACGCCGTTTAAAGAAAATAGGCAGCGTAAGTCTTGATTTTACGGACGCAAAGAAGGAAATTTCAAAATCACCGCCCGTAAAACTTAAAAACTGCTTCTTGGCAAAGCCGTTTGAGTTTTACACAGAGATGTACGGTGTCCCCAAATACAACGAAATTGACCCGTCGCTGTTTATCGCGATAACCTATATCATAATTTTCGGCATTATGTTTGCCGATCTCGGACAGGGTCTTTGCCTTTCTGTTATCGGAATCTTGATGTGGAAACTCAAGAAAATGAAGATCGGAAAAATTTTGTTCCCGTGCGGAATTTCTTCGGCGGTATTCGGAATTTTGTTCGGAAGTGTTTTCGGATTTGAGCATGTTCTTGACCCGATGTACAAGGCATTGTTCGGACTTGAAGAAAAACCGATTGAGGTTATGTCATCCGATTCGATTATTATGATTCTTCTGTCGGCGGTGGCAATCGGTATTCTGCTTGTAATCGTCGCTATGGGACTTAATATCTACAGTTCGTGCAAACAGCGCAACTTCGGAAAAGCTCTTTTTGATTCCAGCGGCGTTGCGGGACTGATTTTCTACGTATCTGTTATATTCGGAATCACCGGACAACTTTTTCTCGGCTGGAGCGTATTCTCGCTGCCATATATATTGGGTTTGATAGTTCTTCCCTATTTGCTGATGTTCTTCTCCGAACCGCTTTCAAATCTTATCGCGGGAGAAAAAGACTGGCAGCCCGAAGGCTGGGGCGAATATGTTATGGAACATCTTATGGAGTCAATTGAGTTTCTGCTTGAATATGTGACAAACACGGTAAGCTTTTTAAGAGTCGGTGCTTTTGTGCTTGTTCATGCGGGAATGATGATGGTTGTATTTGTTCTTGCCGAAACAGCAGGCGCAATAGCATATTGGCCGGTAGTTGTTTTTGGAAATGTTTTTGTTATGGTTCTTGAGGCACTGCTTGTTTCTATCCAGGTGCTTCGTCTTGAATATTACGAAATGTTCAGTCGTTTCTATTCCGGTGAAGGCAGACCCTATGAACCTGTAAAATTAAATCTTTAATATTTTTGGAGGTATTCTTATGTTATTCAATTTAATTATGTTGGCTTTACCCGTTGTATTTCTTATGGCTTCTGCAATCCTTGCAGTTAAAGCATTTGAGAGAGGCAAAAACAGAAAGAAAACCGTTTTGATGCAGATTTGCTCTTTTGCCGCAGTTTTTGCAATTTGTATGGTATGTCCTATAGTTGCTAACGCAGCAACAACAGATGCAGCAGCCGCAACAACAGCTGCCGACGGTATGGCTTATATCGGTGCAGCATTAGCAACCGGTCTTTCATGCGTAGGCGGCGGTATTGCCGTTGGTAACGCAGCTCCTGCAGCTATCGGCGCAACAAGCGAAGATCCTAAAGCATTCGGTAAGGCAATCATCTTCGTTGTACTTGGTGAAGGTATAGCTATTTACGGTATGCTCGTATCTATACTTCTTATGTTCGCAAGATAAAAACAAGGATTTCATAAAAGGATATGATATTATGAAATTTTTTCTGATAAGTGATAATGTAGATACAAAAATGGGTATGCGGTTTGCAGGCATTGAGGGTGTTGTCGTCCACGAGGAGGACGAGGTTCGCCGAGAGCTTACAAACGCTATGAACAGAGACGATGTTGCTGTCATTCTCATGACAGAGCATCTTGTTTCACTGTGTCCCGACCTTATTTATGAGCTTAAGCTTAACAGAAAACAGCCTCTTATTGTTGAAATTCCCGACCGACACGGCAACGGAAGAACAAAGGACAGTATTACAAAATATGTTCAGGAGGCAATCGGCGTCAAGCTCTGATCACTAATTTGAATTGCTAAAGAGGTTATGTACATGGAAAAAACCGCAAAAACAGATAACTTTCTTAACGCCATTAAAAAATATGCTGACAATCAAAGAAAAACCATACTCAGTGAAGTTGACAGCTTTAAAAAAGAAAAAATTGCAGAAGCTACAAAGAAAGCTAAGTATGACAGTGAAAAGCTTGTAAAGGATAAGCTTGAAGCAAAGAAAAATGAACAAACCTCAAAAATTGCGAAGCTTATGCAGGAAGGCCAAAAAAAGCTCTTTCTCGAAAGAGCCGAAATGACTGAAAGCGTATTTAAAAAGGCTGAAGAAAAGCTAATTGAATTTACAAAAACAACTCAATATTCGGAATTGCTTAATAACTATGCTAAAAATATTTCCGATCTTTTTGAGGGCAAAAGCTGTATCATCTATGTAAACGAGAGAGATATGGCGTTAGCAGACCAAATCAAGACGATTTTGGGCGGCAAAGCAGAGCTTTGTGCCGATAAAACAATTAAAATCGGCGGGTTAAAAGGCTACTGTGAAGCATTAAGAATTGTGGCCGATGAAACGCTCGACAGCAAGCTGAATGCTCAAAGGGAATGGTTTTTTGAAAATTCAGGACTTAGCGTACTTTGATTTTGATATGTTAATTTGAACCGAAAGAGATGGTAACTTAAATGGAAAACAACAATGTTATATACGGAATTAACGGTCCTGTTGTTACTGTAAAGCAAGCAGATTGCTTTGAGATGATGGAAATGGTTCATGTCGGACACCAAAATCTCGTAGGCGAGGTAATTGCAATTACCGATGATTTTACAACTATTCAGGTTTATGAGGAAACAACGGGGCTTAAACCCGGCGACCCGGTAACGGGTACCGGTGCACCTATGAATGTACTTCTCGGACCCGGAATCATAGATAATATTTTTGACGGTATTGAACGCCCGCTTAAGGCTATTGAGGAGCAATCGGGATCGTTTATCAACAGAGGTGCTGCTGTTTCCTCGCTTGATGAAAACAAGCTTTGGAATGTAACAATTAAGGTTAAAGTCGGCGACAGGCTTGAAGGCGGTCAGATTTATGCCACACTGCCCGAAACCCCCATTATTGAGCACCGACTTATGGTACACCCCGAACTTTCAGGCGTGGTAACTAAGGTTATGCCTGACGGCGAATACAAGCTCTTTGATACCGTTGCAGTACTAAAGGACGACAACGGCATTGAACACAATCTGACACTTTGCCAAAAATGGCCTATCAGAACCTCACGCCCTGTAAAGGAACGCCTTGCGCCGTCAGTACCGCTTATTACGGGTCAGCGTGTTATCGACACTCTGTTCCCCATTGCAAAAGGCGGCACAGCAGCTATTCCGGGCGGATTCGGTACAGGTAAAACAATGACACAGCACCAGCTTGCAAAGTGGTGTGACGCAGATATTATTATATATGTCGGCTGCGGTGAGCGTGGCAACGAAATGAGCCAGGTTCTTGAGGAATTTTCCGAGTTGATCGACCCGAAATCACAGCGACCGATGACAGACAGAACCGTACTTATCGCAAACACATCAAACATGCCTGTTGCAGCCCGTGAAGCATCTATATACACGGGAATTACACTCGGCGAATACTACAGAGATATGGGATACCATGTTGCCATGATGGCTGACTCAACCTCAAGATGGGCGGAGGCTCTGCGTGAGATTTCCGGTCGTCTTGAAGAAATGCCTGCCGAAGAAGGATTCCCTGCTTACTTACCGTCGAGACTTGCCGAATTCTACGAAAGAGGCGGCCGTGCGGATGTATTGAGCGGCGGTGAGGGCTCAGTTACCCTTATTGGTGCTGTTTCTCCGCAGGGTTCTGACTTTTCCGAGCCTGTTACACAGAATACAAAGCGATTTACCCGTTGCTTCTGGGCACTTGATAAATCTCTCGCCTACTCAAGACACTATCCCGCAATTAACTGGATGGAAAGCTACAGTGAGTATTTTAACGACCTTGACCCATGGTTTAAGGATAATCTCGGCGAGGATTTTGTAAAGTACCGCAGCGAAATAAGTGCGTTGCTTCAGGAAGAAAGCTCACTTATGGAAATTGTAAAGCTTATCGGCTCCGATGTTCTTCCCGACGATCAAAAGCTTGTAATTGAAACAGCGAGAGTTATCAGAGTAGGATTTTTGCAGCAAAACGCATTTCATGCAGATGATACCTTCGTTCCGCTTGAAAAGCAAAAGCTTATGATGAAGACGATACTTCACCTTCACAAGAGAACAAAGGAAATTGTTGCTAACGAAATTCCTCTGTCAAAGGTAATTAAGCTGGGATTGTTTGATAAGCTTACAAAAATGAAATACGACATTCCGAACGGAAAGCCGGAAATATTTGATGATTACATCAAGGAAATTGATGAAAACATTGATTCATTACTGAAATAAGGAGGGAACGCACAAATGATAATAAATTATGTAGGCGTAAAGGAAATTAACGGTTCGCTTATCGTAATGGACGGCGTTAAGGGCGTTTCCAACGAGGAAATTGTTGACATCCGCCTTGATAACGGAACAACAAGACAGGGTCGTGTCGTACAAATTGAAGGTGAACGAATTGTTGTTCAGGTTTTTGAGGGAACTAAAAGAATAAGCCTTAAAAACACGAAAACCGTTCTTACGGGACATCCTATGGAAATGCCGCTTGCCCCCGAAATAATCGGCCGTGTGCTTGACGGTGCGGGCAGACCTATTGACGGACTCGGTGATATTTTTCCCGTAAAGCGTGCTAACATAAACGGTACGCCTATTAACCCTGTTTCCCGTGTATATCCTAAAAACTATATCAACACGGGTATTTCTACTATAGATATTCTTATGACGCTCATCAGAGGTCAGAAGCTGCCTATATTCTCAGGCACAGGTATGAGACACAACGACTTGGCTGTACAGATAGTTCGTCAGGCTAAAATCAGCGGTGCGGACAGCTCAAACTTCGGTGTTGTTTTTGCCGCAATGGGCGTTCAAAAAGATGTTGCCGAATACTTTAGAAAGAGCTTCGAGGAAAGCGGTGTTCTTTCAAGGGTTGTTATGCTCCTAAACCTTTCAAACGACCCGATTATCGAGAGAACCCTCACACCGAGATGTGCACTCACTATTGCGGAATACCTTGCTTTTGAGCTGGATATGCATATCCTTGTAATTATGACGGATATGACTTCATACGCTGAGGCTCTGCGTGAATTCTCGTCCTCAAAGGGTGAAATTCCGGGTCGTAAGGGTTATCCGGGTTATCTGTATTCAGACCTTGCATCCCTTTATGAGCGTGCAGGAATGATCAAGGGACATTCGGGTTCGGTTACACAGATTCCAATTCTGACTATGCCAAACGACGATATTACCCATCCTATCCCCGACCTTACGGGATATATTACAGAGGGTCAGATAGTTTTGGACCGCTCTTTGCAGGGACAGGGACTGTATCCGCCTGTAAGCGTACTGCCCTCTCTTTCCCGTCTTATGAAGGACGGTATCGGAAAGGGATATACAAGAGGCGATCATCAGTCGCTTGCTAACCAGCTTTTTGCGTCTTACGCAAAGGTTATTGACGCAAGATCACTTGCTTCGGTTATAGGCGAAGAGGAGCTTTCCCCTGTTGACAAAAAATATATTGAGTTCGGCAGACTGTTTGAGTCACGCTTTGTAAATCAGGGCTTTAACGAAAACAGAAGCATTGAGCAAAGTCTTGACCTCGGATGGGAACTTCTCTCTACTCTTCCGAGAGGAGAGCTTGACCGTGTTGACGACGCTATACTTGATAAATATTATAAAGGTTAAGCTGTAAGGAAAGGAGTAGAGGTGTATGGCAGTACAGGCAGTACCCACAAAGGGTAATCTGATGAACACCAAAAAATCGCTTCTTCTTGCAAAAACGGGATATGAGCTGCTCGACAGAAAGCGTAACATTTTGATAAGAGAAATGATGACTCTTATTGACCATGCCAATACAATTCAGCAGAAAATCGACAACGCTTACGAAGAAGCTTATATTGCCTTGCAGACGGCTAATGTTACAAACGGATACTGTGAGGATATATCAAACTCTATCCCCTTTGAAAACGGTCTTAAACTTGATTCAAGAAGCGTTATGGGTGTTGAAATTCCTATTCTTACAATCAGCGAGCGTCAAAAGCACGACTTTTTGCACTATGGATTAAGGACTACAAACTCTGCTATCGACAAGACTTACCAAAAATTTTCCGAGGTTAAGTACCTCACGGTTGAGCTTGCCGAAATTGAAAACAGCGTGTACAGACTTGCCGATTCTATTAAGAAGACGCAAAAGCGTGCAAACGCTCTTAAAAATATTATGATTCCGAGATTTGAAGAAACCGTAAAGTTTATTTCCGACGCTCTCGATGAAAAAGACAGAGAGGAATTCAGCCGATTAAAGGTAATTAAAAAGAAAAAACTAAAAGACGCTGAATTTAAAAAAGCCAAGGAAAAAAATCAGGAATCAGCTTAATAAAAACTAAATGGGCATCACAGCGATGCCCATTTTTATTTATGTAAGTTTAAATATAATTTGTTTAAGATATTCTATTTCGATTTTGAATTTCGTCTTCTATGCATTTTTTCACCGTGATTAATGCCTTTTACCTTAAACAAAATAAGATAACCTGCCAAAAGTGCAAGGAATGTTGTCTGGGTATAAAAAAGAGCATAATCCCTGCGGCTTGTATCTGCGGTGCTGTCGATTTTGTGTAAACTGTCCGACGGGAGTGTATAAAGAGGCTCATATTCACCGTCCTGACTTGTGATTATTGCTTCATCGGATGTAGCGGCAAAAACAGGCAATGCCGTAATGCAAAACATCATTGAAACAGATATAAGAAACATTGAAACTATTTTTTTCATATTTGCAACTCCGTAATATTAAGAAACATCTTATTAAATCAATTTATAAATCTCGTCAACTTAAAATACAAATTAAAAAGGCTGCCTCTGAGAGACAGCCTTGGCGGAGGACAAGGGATTTGAACCCTCGCGCCGCGTTAGCGACCTACTCCCTTAGCAGGGGAGCCTCTTCACCACTTGAGTAATCCTCCGTACGGTAAAGTTAATAAATAAAATGGCGGAGAGGAAGGGATTCGAACCCTTGGTCCCTCGCGGGATCACTAGTTTTCAAGACTAGCTCCTTAAACCACTCGGACACCTCTCCGTATTGCAAACATATCGTTTCAGCAAGAATTATTCTATCATAATATGTTTGCTTTGTCAACTGCAAATTTCAAAAAAAATTTCATTTATTTTATATGATGTTATGTTTATAGAAATATAAAACATTTTGCCACGGTTATAGGATAGTAAAATAAAATCAGCACGCATTTGGTACGGATAAACTGCATATTCTCTTAATTTTCAGATATGAGCAAATTACCAATATTTCGTTGCTTTTTAGTTATCAATTCAAACTTATTTTCTGCTGTTTGTTATATTTGATAAGAACAAGTCAAGTATTATGAAACATATTTTGAAAAGATCGCAAAACCGTCTGACTTTATAAGCCAAACGGTTTTGCTTTATTATGAAAATGGTATTGGTTAATTTATGCGAGCGAAGCTCCGAGTTTTTGACAGGAAATCAATGCGTCCTCATCGGGAGAGTCTGTGCATATAACGCTCTCGCAGGCAAGGACTGCCCCGTCCGAGATACAGCTTTCCTCCCAGTTTCTCATCCATTCGCCGTCACCCCACCCGTAAGATCCGAATAGGGCAATTTTTTTATTTTTCAGTGCGGGTTCACATCCTGCAAACATCGGTTCAAATTCTGTTTCTTCAAGAACCTCTGCACCCATCGCAGGACACCCGAATGCTACTGCATCAAAGGAAGGAAGCATAGAAGCGTCAAATTTATCTGCCGTAAAAACTGTAACATTTGCACCTTTCTCTTTTGCACCCTCAGCTACAGAATACGCCATTGTTTCTGTATTTCCCGTACCGCTCCAATACACTACTGCTATTTTGCTCATTATATAACCTCTCTTTTCTGTTAATTTATTTACTGCTTACGGTGAGTCTGCTGATTGTTGCACCGCCGAGCCATTTAAGATAGTAAATATCCGAACACTTTTTAAACTGCTTAAACATTTTTAAAGCTCTTTCTTCATCGCCGTAAACTTTCCAGCAACCCGAAATTTTACAGCCGCTTCCCTTATTCACAATGAATCCATGTACATCTTCGGGGGGATAGCCGAGAAACAAACCTATTTCATGCGGAAACTCGGAATAACTGTTCACTCTCAATTTAAGTCTTGAAATACATTTATTAAGTTCGGCACAACGATAGCCGCAGCCAAATAAAAGTGTTTGGGTGTATTTGTCGGATAAATCTTTTTCAAGCTTTTGAGGACGATAAACATATACAAGTACACGACTGCCAAAAAATTTAAGAAGCTGAATTTTCACCCCTTTGGGAATCAGAATATCATTGAATTTGTTAATCGCCTCAAGTGTTTCCTGCATTGAAGTACATTTGCAGCTGAAAAGACTGCCCGTTTTAATCCCCGCAAGTGTTGGGGAACAATGTTTAATTATCAAGTCCTCAGACACTGCGTTCCTCCTATGTCCCGTCTTTTTAAATCCAAATTGGATTTATGATTATATTTTTGCTCAATAATAAGCTTTGTTATTGCGTAAATGCAAATCTGATTTTATGATTCTGTCACTTGTGCCCACACTTGTTTTTCATCGGGCAATTTGAACATCCGCAGCTGCAGGAGGTTTTTCCCTTTATTCTGTCACGAATCAGCTTTATTGCAACAAATGCAATTACAGAAAAAATTACCGCCGCAACTAATATTGTACCTATGTTTGCACTTAACCAATTAAGCATATAAAATCCTCCTGCAAGATATATAATTTGTTTTGCTTGCTGTTCTGTAAAATTAACAGCTACGCATTTGCCTTTACTTTTAATCTGTTTGTTTCCTTGTAGGGTCTGAACAACATATAACAGATAACCGCTGCAACAGCAAAAGCAAATATTGCACCTATCGCATTGCCCTGACCCGTAAACAACATTCCGAACTGATATATCATTAGAGAAACAGCATAAGCAAGCACACACTGATACCCGATTGCAAAAGCCGTCCACTTTGCAGAGTTCATCTCTCTTTTGATAGCTCCGATTGCCGCAAAACACGGTGCACAAAGCAAATTGAAAGCAAGGAAAGAATATGCCGCAAGCTGAGTCATGCTCTCAAAGTCGAGAACGCCGAATACACCGACAACCTCTTCCTTGGCGACAAGTCCCATAATAGTTGCTATTGTTGCCTTTGCATTTCCAAAACCGAGCGGTGCAAAAATCCAGCTGATCGCACCCCCTATTATTCCGAGAATGCTGTTTTCAAGCTCCATTTCAGTATTAAATGCGAAGTTTCCGTTTTCAAATCCAAAACATGAGCCTGCCCATATCACTACGGAAGCAAGCAGTATGATTGTTCCTGCCTTTTTTATGAACGACCACGCACGCTCCCACATTGAGCGGAGAATATTGCCGACTGTCGGAAGATGATATGCGGGCAGTTCCATAACAAACGGAGCAGGTTCGTTTGCAAACATCTTCGTCTTTTTGAGCATAATTCCCGAAACAACTATCGCACCTGCACCCAAGAAGTACGCACTCGGTGCAACCCACCATGCACCACCGAACAAAGCTGTTGCTATAAGTGCAATTATCGGAAGCTTTGCACCGCATGGGATAAATGTCGTCGTCATTATAGTCATTCTGCGGTCACGCTCATTTTCAATAGTTCTTGACGCCATTATTCCCGGTACACCGCATCCTGTTCCTATAAGCATCGGTATAAAGGATTTACCCGATAAGCCGAATTTTCTGAAAATTCTATCCATTACAAAGGCAATTCGAGCCATATAGCCGCAGCTTTCAAGAAATGCAAGGAATATAAAAAGCACTAACATCTGAGGCACAAAACCCAAAACCGCACCTACGCCGCCTATTATTCCGTCAAGAACCAAACCCTTGAGCCAATCTGCACAGCCTATTGCATTAAGTCCGTTTTCGGCAAGCACGGGAATGCCCGGAACCCAAATTCCGTAGTTTTCGGGAGAAGGCATTTCTTCTGATTCAAGAACAGGGTCAACAATGCCGCTTAAGTCGTATCCTTCTTCGGCAAGCGAATCGGAGTAAGAAGCGTATGCCTCGTCAAAAGCAGAAAAGTCTTTTGCGGCTACGGCGTCATAAACTTCGCCTGCACCGACAACATTGTTATCTGCCGCGTCTTTTACCGTCGCTTCAAGCTGCGGGGTAAACAAATTTTCCTCAGCAAAAGCCGAAGTTGCGTCCTCATAATCCGATGTACCTATACCAAACAGATGCCAGCCGTCTCCGAACAAACCGTCGTTAGCCCAGTCGGTAGCCACTGTACCTACCGTCGTTACCGAGATATAGTAGACAATACACATAATTACTGCAAAAATGGGAAGTGCCGCAAATCTGTTTGTAACTACCTTGTCAATCTTGTCTGATGTTGAAAGTCTATCCTTATTTTTCTTTTTGTAACAGCTCTTAATTATTGACGCTATGTACACATACCGTTCGTTTGTAATAATGCTTTCGGCATCATCGTCAAGCTCGGTTTCCGCCGCATTTATGTCATGTTCTATATGTTCGAGTAAATCGGGGCGAATATTAAGCTTTTTAAGCACTTTCTCGTCACGCTCAAATATTTTTATCGCATACCACCTTTGCTGTTCATCAGGCAAGCCGTGAACAGCCGCCTCCTCAATATGGGCGAGTGCGTGCTCCACAACACCGCAAAAGCTGTGCATAGGAACAGTTTTACTGCCCTGTGCAGCCTTTACCGCAGCGTCAGCCGCTTCTTTGATTCCGTTATTTTTAAGTGCGGAAATTTCAACCACCCTACAGCCCAGTTGTGAAGAAAGTTCCGAGATATTGATTTCATCGCCGTTTTTGCGTACAATATCAATCATATTTATTGCAACAACTATGGGAATTCCAAGCTCGGTAAGCTGTGTTGTCAGGTATAGATTTCGCTCTAAGTTTGTGCCGTCAATAACATTAAGTATAGCGTCCGGTCTTTCATCAACAAGAAAGTTTCGTGCCACCACCTCCTCAAGAGTGTATGGTGAAAGCGAATAAATACCCGGAAGATCAATAATTTTTACACCGCTGTAATTTTTGAGCTTTCCCTCTTTCTTTTCAACGGTTACACCCGGCCAGTTGCCTACAAATTGATTAGAGCCCGTGAGTGCATTAAAAAGCGTTGTTTTTCCGCAGTTTGGGTTGCCTGCAAGGGCGATCCTTAAATTCATATATGCTCTCCTCTCTTGTTAGCCTATGCTAACTCATAGCTTTTATATAAAGGAAACACTTTTGCGTTTCCTTGTTATAATACATATTTAATCAATTTCGATCAGTTCCGCGTCAGCTTTACGCAGTGAAAGCTCATAGCCACGCACGCAAACTTCAATAGGGTCGCCGAGCGGTGCAACCTTGCGTACATACAACTGTACGCCCTTTGTTATTCCCATATCCATAATTCTGCGTTTTACAGCCCCCTGACCGCAAAGTCTTTTAACCGTGACTGTATCGCCTATTTTTGCCTGTTTTAATGTACTCATATTCTGCTCTCCTTACACCATTATTTTTTGTGCCATTTCCCTGCTTATGGCAACACGGGAATTTTTTATATTTACAATTATGTTGCCGCTGATTGAGGTGATTACTGTAACATCTGCACCTGCAACAAATCCGAGGTTTTCAAGATGTTTTCTGAGTTCATAATTTCCTCCGACCCTTTTTATCATATTTGTTTCGCCTATATTTGCAAAAATTAACGGCATCATAATTATCCTCTCCGGTAAAGTTAGCAAACGCTAACTTTATGATGATAAATTAGGTTAGCTTTTGCTAACCGTGATTATTTTAATTTATTTTCTAAGAATTGTCAATACAAATTTTTCAATAAATTAATTAATTCTTAAAATTTATATAATTTAAATGAAGATACAGTTAGCAATAGGTAACTTGTTGTTTATTTTTATTAAAATAATTGATTTTGTGCTGAAAATATGTTATTATGTACGCATAATATTTAGGGAGAGCTTTTGTATGCAGTTGAAGGAATCGGGAGAAATGTATCTTGAAACCATATATTTGTTAAGTAAAGAATCTGCTTTTGTCCGCTCGATTGATGTTTGCGAGTATATGGGATACTCAAAACCGAGTGTGAGCAGAGCTGTGGGCTTGCTCAAAGACGGCGGCTATATAACCGTTGAAAAAGACGGTGCATTAAAACTAACCCCTCTCGGCGAAGAAATCGCACAAAAAACCTTTGAGCGTCACACGGTGTTATCTGCCATTTTTGAAAAGCTCGGAGTAAACAAGGAAACTGCCGCCGCAGACGCCTGTAAAATTGAACATGTTATCAGCGACGAAACCTTTTTCGCTTTGAAAAATCATCTTGAAAAAAACAATTAAAAGGCTGCTGCTTGCAGCCTTTTGTTATAACAATTCTCTTATTTTGCGGGATATTATTAATGTTTCAGCAATGCATTATATTCATTGACAAATAGCCAAAAAGTTATATAATATAATTGTTTATTTATGTCTTTCATAATTTTATGTTTAATTTAGCTTTTTATATAAATTTTACGGAACTTTTTTGTTATTTATGCCGTGAATTTCGCTTTGTTATTGTTAATCGGCAAAATCAGATGATTGGAAGTGACAAATATAGGTTAAAATATTTTAAGATTTACTTTTATTTAAAATATTATTAAGATTGGATGATATATTTGTTTAGTATACTTAATGAGCACAAAGGATTCGGCAAACAAATCCTTTTGCTTGCAAAAAATGAGCTTATAAAAACCTACAAGGGTGCCGTTATCGGTCCTTTTTGGGCTGTTGTAAAGCCTGCTTTTACTGTTTTTGTATATTGGTTTGCTTTTTCCTGCGGAATAAAAACACTGAAAGCCGTTGATATAAATCTCGGCGGTCCCGAACCGTTTACGATTGACTTCTTTACATTTATGCTTGTGGGAATTATTCCGTGGTTTTTCATTCAGGACAGCATCACACAAGGGGCGAAAACTCTGCGTACAAACAGACAGTTTATTACAAAGGTTAAATTCCCCGTATCCACCATATTGACCTATACAAGCATTTCAAGGTTGTATGTTCATATTTTCCTCGTTGCGATTATGTACATTTATGTTGCCATTGCAGTAGGTCCGAGCTGGTATAATCTGCAATTTTTCTTGTATTGTCCGCTGATGTTTATCTTCTTCCTTGCTTTGTCTTGGTCAACTGCACCTATGTCTGCATTCAGCAAGGACTTTGAAAGCCTTATTGTTTCCATCATGTCGGGTATTTTCTGGCTGTCGGGCATTATGTACGACTCTTACGGATTTGAACAGCCTGTGCTTAATTTTATTATGCTTTTAAATCCCATTAACTTTTTTGTAAACGGATACCGCAACTGTTTCCTTTACGACAGACCTTTCTTTGATTACGGCACGGAACTTGCAATATTTGCTGCCGAATTTGCGGTTGTGTTTGTACTTGGGATCTTCAACTACAACAGACTCAGGAAAAAGCTTCCTGATGTACTTTGATGAGGAGGTAATTTTATGGCTGAACCGATTATTACCTTTAAGAATGTAAGCAAAACCTACATTCTCTACAAAAACGACCAGGCACGCTTTAAAGCACTGTTTATAAAACCCAAAAACCCGAAAACGAACAGGGCACTTAATAATGTGTCATTTGAAATTTACAGAGGCGAATCTGTCGGCATTGTGGGCGATAACGGTGCCGGCAAGTCGACTTTGCTGAAAATGATTACAGGCGTTGCATTTCCCGATGAAGGCGAGATTATCGTAAACGGCAAGGTTGCCGCTTTGCTTGAGCTTACGGCGGGATTTTCAATGGAAATGACGGGAAGAGAAAATATATATCTCAAGGGCTATATACTCGGTCTTGAGGATGAATACATCAAACAGATTGAAGAAAATATTATTGAATTTGCTGAATTAGGCGACTACATTGACCAGCCCGTAAGAACTTATTCGAGCGGTATGAAAATGCGTCTGGGTTTTGCAATTAATGTAAATATTGAACCCGATGTACTGGTAGTCGATGAAGCACTTGCTGTCGGCGACGCTACCTTTAAAAAGAAGTGCAAGAACAAAATCAAGGAAATTATCGCCGCAGGTACTACCGTGCTTTATGTAAGTCACAGTGCAAATTCCGTCAAGGAAATATGCCCCCGCTCAATCTTCCTTAAAAAAGGTACCGTTATGTTTGACGGTCCTACCGAAGAAACCCTGAAGATATACGAAGAATCAAAAAAGAAAAAATAAATCAAACGGTGAAGCTATG